>NZ_MQWB01000001.1:0-45371 GCF_002257665.1 Rubricoccus marinus
AATCCAGAGTGGCGTCTGGTGTTCTCGCCGGAGGCCTCTGGCGTTGCAGGGAGGGAAAGGTCGTGGTAGGACCGCCTCTGGCGTGCGTCCTGAGCAGAGATAGCAACCGGTGAGGCGTTCCCACTACCCTGGATTCCCGCCTACGCGGGAATGACGGCTGGGAGGTGAGAGTCATCCCGGCCCGCGGGGCCTCCGGCGCAAGGAGCCTCTGGCGCCAGAGACTATTTCCAGAGCATCGGCGCGTCCATGCGCACGTCGAATAGGAGGATCTCCGTGTCGGCCTCGAAGGCGAAGTCGAGCGCGTCCGCGTCGGTGATGCCGACGCCGTCGCCCTGCTCCAAGACCACGCCGGCGACACGTGCGCGGCCGTTCACGATCTGCACCCACGCGCCGCGGCCCGGCGCCAGAGGCCGCGAGACCGTATCGCCAGAGGCGAACAGGCCGGCGTAGACGAACGCGTCCGTGTTGATGGGCATGGAGTCCTCGCGGCCGTCCGGCGAGACGTAGAGGCGGAACTGGCCCTGTCGCGCCTCTGGCGAGAACGTCTTGTCGTAGTAGGCGAACGTCGTGCCCGGCCGGTCCGGAACGAGCCACATCTGGTAGTTGTGCTCCATCACGTCGTGGAGGTTCTCCTCGGAGTGGACCATCCCGGCAGCGCCCGCGCTGATAAGCTGCATCCCGCCAGAGGAGACGCCGAACTGATTGCCGAAGCTGTCTCCGTGCGTGAGCGTGCCCGCGGCCACGTACGTCAGGATCTCCACGTCGCGGTGCGGGTGCGCCGGAAAGCCGGAACGCGGCTGGATGTGGTTCTCCACGATGACGCGGAGCGGACCGAAGTGGACCCACTCGGGGTCCTGGTAGCTCGCGAACGAGAACGTCGCCCACATGTCGGTCCAGCCGTGATCGGCAAAGCCGCGCTCGTGGCTGCGGCGGAGGCGGAGGGTGGGAGCGGCGACGTCGGGCATTTCAGAAGAGGAAGGGGCCCGCCAGAGGCGCCTCTGGCGGGCCGGTCGGGGAGCGCCAGAGGCCTCTGGCGCCAGCGGCTCAGGCGGGCTGGGCGAGGAGGTCGTCGATCTCCGCGAGGTCGGCGTCGGTGAGGTGCCACGAGGCGGCCTCCACGTTGGAGCGGATCTGCGACGGCTTGGTCGCGCCCGCGATGACCGAGGCGACGGGCTCGTGCGCCAGAAGCCACGAAAAGGCGAGATCGAGGATCGTGTGGCCGCGGCTCTCGGCCCAGCCGATAAGGCGCTCGACGGTGTCGAGGTTGGTCTCGGTCAGGAGCGAGTCGCCCATGGACTCGAACTTGCTGCCTTCCTTGCCGCCTAGGCGCGAGCCCTCAGGTGCGGCGTCGCCGCGGCGGTACTTGCCGGTCAGCAGCCCGCTTTTGAGCGGGAAGTAGGGCACGAACGCCAGGCCGAGGTCGCGGCAGGCCTCCAGCGTGCCCTCTTCGGGCTCGCGGTGGAGCAGGCTGTACTCGTTCTGGAGCGCCACGAACTGCGCGTCGCCAGAGGCCTCGCGGGCCTCTTTCAGTTGGGCGGGCGAGAAGTTGGAGCACGCGATCTCGCGCACCTTGCCCTCCTCGACGAGCGTCGCGAGCGCGCCAAGCGTGTCGGCGATGGGCGTGTCCTCGTCGGGCTTGTGGAGGTAGTACAGGTCGATGCGGTCGGTCCCGAGGCGCGAGAGGCTGGCCTCGACGGACGTGAGGACGGCCTCTGGCGAGGCGCCGCCGCCCATCCCGAACTTGCTCGCGAGCACGACGTCGTTGCGGCGCGCACCCAGCGCGCGGCCGACCATCTCCTCGCTCGCGCCCTCGCCGTATACGTCGGCCGTGTCGAAGTGCGTGATGCCGGCGTCGAGCGCGGCGTGGATGACCTCGCGAGAGGCCTTTTCGTCGATGTGCCAGCCGAAGTTGTTGCAGCCGAGGCCGACGGTGGAAACGGTGAGCGATCCGATGGGGCGGGTATCCATGTCAGGGAGGAGATGTGTTTGTTGCAACAACGAACTGCATCCAGATCGGATCCGCGCCTCTGGCGCCAGAGGCGGTGTGTGGGATCGCCAGAGGCCTCTGCCCAGTCCCTCTCGTTAGGCAGGGGAGGATCCTCCCGCAAACGACGCCTCCTCACCTACCTCGTCGTTCCCACGAAGGCGGGAATCCAGCATACCGGATGGTGTCGCGACCCTAATCGGTATGCGGAGGACGCGCGCCAGAGGCGGTTCCTCCCCGCTGTTTGCTAGAGTGGCAGACTCTGGCGTCCCCCCAAACCGGTGTCATCGCGAGGAGCGCAGCGACGGGGCGATCCCTTGGTTCAGCGCTCGGCGGGGCGAGATCGCCGCGCTTCGCTCGCGATGACAACATCCTGGATCACGTTGGGCGGTTACAACGCCCCGCGCGTTCGCACTCTGACTTGGCTAGCGCCTTCCCTGCCGGGGTCCCGCCTTCGCGAGAATGACGTACGCCATGGATGGAGCAGGGCGCCGCACTAAGACCGCCTAACAAAACCCCTATTGGTGTCATCGCGAGGAGCCCGTTCGGCTGCGCTCAGGGCAGGCTCCGCGACGCGGCGATCCACTCTCTCCGTGCTCGACTGGACGAGATTGCGTCGCTGGCGCTCGCAATGACAGCCGGTGTTGTTAGGGCGTCTAGAGGCGCGCCGTCCGCCAGAGGCCTCTGGCGCTACTCCGCGTGACCCACCGCCTCGGCTTGCGCCTCTGGCGCCACGTCGGCGGTCTCGCCGTCCGGCGCGATGCGGGTCCGCTGCATCACAATCGGCAGGCGGCGTCCGATGCCGAAGGCCTTGGACGAGATGCGGAGGCCGGGGGCGGCCTGCCGGCGCTTGTACTCGTTGCGGTCCACCATGCGCGCGATGCGCTCGACCGTCGCGCGGTCGAAGCCTGTGGCCGCGACGATGGCCTGGGGGGATTCGTGGCGCTCGACGTAGCGCAAGAGGATCTCGTCGAGCACCTCGTAGGGCGGGAGCGAGTCGGAGTCCTTCTGGTCGGGGCGGAGCTCGGCGCTGGGCGGCTTGGTGATCGTGTTCTCCGGGACGATCTCGCGGCCCTCCCGCTCGTTGATGTGGCGCGCGAGGGCGTAGACCTGCTCCTTGAACACGTCTGAGAGCACGGCGAGGCCGCCGCTCATGTCGCCGTAGAGCGTCGCGTAGCCGACGGCCATCTCGGACTTGTTACCCGTGGTCAGCAGCAGGTGCCCCTCGGCGTTGGAGATCGCCATCAGCGTCAGGCCTCTGGCGCGGGCCTGGATGTTCTCTTCCGTCACGCCGCTCGGCGGTCCCGCCAGAGGCTCGTTGAGCATGGCGTGGAAGGCATCGACGGCCGGGCGGATGCTGACCTCGTGGAACTCGATGCCGAGGTTGTCGGCGAGGTCGCGGCTGTCGTCCACGCTGCCGCCAGAGGAGTACGCGCTGGGCATGGTCACGCCGACCACGCGGTCGGGCCCGAGCGCTTCCGCGGCGAGCGCGCAGGTCACCGCCGAGTCGATGCCGCCCGAGAGGCCGATCAGCGCTTTCTCGAAGACGCCCTCGCCGGTTTTGCGCACGTAGTCGCGGATCCCGAGAACGAGCGCGTCGTGGATCTCGGCAATCGTGTCGGCGTCGCGCCGCCCGCCGCCCGAGGCCTCTTGCGTGGCGGTGTCCCAGACGGCGTAGTCCTCGCGCCAGAGGCTGAGGCGCAGGACCTCCTCGCCCGCCTCGTTGTGCACGCGGCTGTCGCCGTCGAAGATCAGCTCCGTGTTGGCGCCGACCGTGTTGACGTAGACGAACGGGACGCCGTGCTCGCGGCAGGACTCCGCGATGATCTCGGCGCGCTCCTCGGGCTTGCCGACGCAGTACGGGCTGGCCGAGATGTTGACGAACAGGTCGATGCCCTGGGCCGCCAGCTCGTCGATGGGGTTGGCCTTGTAGAGGTGGTAGGGGGCCTGCTCCTCGTTGTTCCACATGTCCTCGCAGACGTGCAGCCCCAGCCGCAGCCCGGCGACCTCGACGACGCGCCGCTCGTCGGCGGGCTCGAAGTAGCGGTACTCGTCGAACACGTCGTAGGTAGGCAGGAGCGTCTTGGAGACCTGGCCCACGATCCGCCCGCGCTCGATCACGATCGCGGCGTTGAACAGCCGCTTGCCGTGGGGCGTGGTGTTCTCGACCGGGGCGCCGACGATGATCGCGAGGCCCTCTGGCGTCTCGGCCATGAGGTGATTCAGCGCGTCGCGCACGTCTTGGAGGAACGCCGGTCGGTCCAAGAGGTCCATCGGCGGGTAGCCGGTGACGCACAGCTCGGGGAAAACGGCGATGCGGGCGCCGTCGCGCGCGGCGCGGTGCGCGCGGCCGAGGATGCGGGCGCAGTTGCCCGCGAGGTCCCCGACGGTGGGGTTGATCTGGCAGAGGGCGATTTTCATCGGGCCGAGGCGGTGCGGGCGGGAACGGTACGGGCACAAACGGACGCCCGAAGATCGGGTTCGGCGGCGCATGACGTTCCTTGCACTGTTCTCGCCTCTTGCGCCATGCTCCGTTTTCTCCTGCCTCTGGCGCTCGCGGCGCTCTCGCTGTCACCGCCCACGCCGCCCGCCTCTGGCGCCAGCGGCCCCATCGGACTCGGCTTCGTCCTCGTCGGCAGCGAAACCGTGGCGCCTCCGGATTCCGTCGCTCTGCGGTTCTACGCCTCGCCAGAGGCCCCGCGTCCCGAGCACGAGATCACGGTCCACCTCGGCGGGGATGAGGTGACGGCGCCTGCGCCTGCGTGGCTGCGTCCAGAGTCGTGGTGGCCGGACTACTACCTGTTCGCCTTCCGCGCGCTGGAGGTGCGCGGGGACTGGGCGCGCGTCGTCGTCCACGAGGAAACTGGCCGTACGCTCTGGCTGCGGACCGGCGGGGCTGTGACCTTCGCGCCGTGGGAGACCTTTCTGACCCGGCACGTCACCATCGTGCAACGCGAAAATGCTGAGGCCAACCCGGTCCGCACGGCGCCAGAGGCCGATGCGGAGGCGGCACACGTCCCCGAGATCATTGCGGGGGAGGACTGGATCGGAGACTGCTGGGTGCCCGCCGAAGTGAGGGGGGACTGGGTGCGCGTGCAGCCCTCGGATTTGTGCCGCGCCGACTGGACCGAGCCCGCAGAGCCGATGGGCTGGATCCGCTGGCGCGAGGGCGACCGGCTACTCATCACGTGGGGCCTGACCTGCTAAGACGCCCTCGCACAACCGGTGTCTATTCGCGCGCGAAGCCGTCTCGTGCAGGCGAGCCCCGGCGAACCCGATCGCCGCGTCGCTGCGCTCCTCGCGATGACACCTGCGAGGTTCAACCGAGCCGGCCTAGGCCTCTGGCGGCGTGTCGCCTCTGGCGCCAGAGGCTAGAACAGCAGGCGGACGCCGCCCGTGCCGGCGCGGCCAGGCATCGGCGCGCCGAAGACCTCGGCGTACTGCGCGTTGGTGACGTTGCGGACCGAGAGCTGGACCTCACCTCTGGCGCCGCCGACGGGGACCGCGAAGCTGAGCTGCACGTCCGCCACCGCGACCGAGGGCAGGTCCAGCCGCTCTTTCCAGAGGCCGTCCACGCCGAGGCGGGTGGTGCCAACTCCCAGCGAGAGCCGCGCCTGGACGAGGTGCGGCGAGTGGCTCAGCGCGTACTTGTAGACCGCGCCCGGCGCGGTGCCGTCTAGCTGGATGTCGGTGTAGGTGTACGCAGCCTCCGCGCGGAGCGTGGCGCCAGAGGCGATCTCGCGCTGGGCTTCGGCGTGGAGTTCGAAGCCTGCCGCGCGCGCCTCCAGCACGTTCTGCGCGAGGAAGAACTCGGCCTCTGGCGAGAGCCGCGCGAAGTCGATGAGGTCGGTCGTGCGGCGCCAGAAGCCGGTGGCCCGCAGCGCGAGGCCCGCCCCGGCGAACAGGTCGGCGCCGGCCTCGGCGTTCCAGGCGCGTTCGGCGCGGAGGTCCGGGTTGCCGAGGTTGCCGCCGGGGCGCGGGGCCTCCGTGTTGAAGTACCGCTCCACGTACGTCGGCGCGCGCACGGCGCGTCCGCCAGAGGCCCGGAGCGTGAGCGCGGGCGCGGCTTCCCACGCGAGCGAGAGCATCGGCGTGGGCTCGATGCCGTAGATGGGGTCGGCGTCCACGCGGCCGCTGGCGGTGAGCGTGACGCCTCGGGCGGCCTGCCACCGCGCGAGGGCGAACACGCCGCCCGAGGCGTCGGTGTGCGCGCCCTGGTTGTTGGAGTCGATGCCGCGCACCTCGCCCGAGGCGCCCGCGCCGAGCGTGAGGCCGCCGCGCACCTCGCGAGAGGCGTCCGCCGTCAGCGTGCCTCTGGCGGTGACGTGCGTGTTCGGCGCGAGGCCCGGGTAGTAGGTGTAGCGGTCGCGGTGGAGCCGCCCTGCGCTCTGCACGCGCCAGCGCGTGGCGCCAGAGGCCCCCGCGAGGCCGAGCTGCGCCCAGGCCGTCGAGGTGGCCTCGCGGGCGCTATCGCTCGCGAACGGGGTGTAATACTGGAAGGCGTTGAAGTGCCGCGTGTCGCCCGCGAGGCGCGCCGTCAGGCGCGCGCCGCCGAGGTCCGTCGCGCCCGCGAGCGTGAGCGCGTGGCGCGAGAGGTCGGTCCGGACCTCGCCGCCGCTGCCTACGATGGGCGCGCCCTCGGCATCGCGGATGGGCTCGCCGCCGATGTCCAGCCCTTCGTAGGCCACGCTCCAGGCGCGCGCCGCGCTTCGGCCTCTGGCGGCAGCCTCGAAGCCCCACAGGTCTGGGTCGCCGTTGCGGATCCCGACCTCGCCAGAGGCGCCCCCCTCGTTCTTGGCGAGGGCCGTCTTCGTGATCACGTGGACCACGCCGCCGAGCGCGTCCGGCCCGTACACCGCCGAGGCGGGCCCGCGCAGGATCTCGATGCGCGCGATCTCCGCTAGAGGGATCGGGAAGTCGCTCAGGAAGTGCCCCGTCATCGGGTCGTTAAAGCGGGCGCCGTCCACGAGGAAGAGCACGCCGTTGAACGTCGCGCCGCGCACGCTGATGTCGGCCTGGGCATCCCCGCGCGAGGCCGTTTCCACGCCGGCTGCGAAGCGCAAAAGGTCGCTCACGCTCCGCGCCGGGCTCTGCGCGATGTCGGCCTCGGTGATGACCGTCGTGTGGCGGCCGGTCTGGCGGGCGGCGTCCAGCAGGCGGCTGGCGGTGACGACCACCTCCGAGCCGAGGTCGCCGGCCTGGACGGAGTCGGCGGGTTGGGCGCGGGCGCCAGAGGCGAGGAGCAGGGCGAGGGCGAAAAGCGTGCGCACGGGGCAGTGGAAAGGCGAGCGCGAAACTACCGGCCTCTGGCGCTCGCCTGCCCCGGCGTCGGCAGGCCCGCGCGCAGTCCGCCGCCGGGATTGCCTGGCCCGCGGCGCGCCAGAGGCCGCGCGTTCCGATTTCACCGCCGTTGGAGGTGCCGCCAGCTATCCTTTTCGGTCCTGTCTCCTAACAGTCTCCATGGTGCGAACCCTCTCTCTCCTCGCGTCTTTGTGCCTGCTCTCCGCCTGCGGTGGGCGGGCCGACTCCGTGCCACCGGAGACCCCCGCAGACACCGCGCGCGTTGTCGCGCTGCCGACCTCGCAACTGCCGGAGGACGCCGAGGGGCCGCTTGTGGTCTACACCGGCCGCTCGGAAGGCCTCGCCGCGCCGCTCATCCAGAGGTTCCGCGAGAGAACGGGGCTAGAGGTCGAGGTCCGCTACGCGGACGATGCGGCGCTGCTGGCGATGCTCGCCGCGGAGGGCTACCGCAGCCCCGCCGACGTCCTGTGGGGCAACTCGGCGGGCGCGATGGGCACCGCGGCGGCGCGCAACCTGCTCACCGTCCTGCCGGACTCGATGCGCGTGCTCCCCGGCCAGTTCGTGCCCATCAGCGGCCGCTGGCTTCCGCTCACCGTCCGCTTCCGCGTTCTCGCCTACGCGCCGGACCGCGTGGACAAAGCCGCGCTGCCCACGTCGATCATCGGCCTCCCGGACGTGGCTGTCCTCAACGGCCGCTTGGGCTGGACGCCCGCGTATTCCTCGTTCCAGGACTTCCTCACCGCCGTCCGCCTCGAGGGCAATGACAACGTGGCCGCAGACTGGCTGGACGCCATGATGGCCTCTGGCGCGAAAGCGTACGCCTCCAACGAGCAGATGCTGAACGCCCTGGCCACAGGCGCGATCGACGCGGCATTGATCAACCACCACCACGTGCTGCTCGCGAACGAGGACGGCGCCGACCTGGCGTTCCACACCTTCGCGGCCGGCGATCCCGGCAACCTCGGGACGGTGACCGGAGCAGGCGTTCTTGACACGTCGGCGCGCCAGCGGGCCGCGCGGCAGTTCGTCTCGTTCCTGCTCTCGGCCGAGGCGCAGACGTTCGCGGCGGAGAACACGAAGGAGATCCCCGTCGTGGCCGGCGCCGAGGTCCCGTCGGGCTACCTCACCTTCGAGGCCGCCGCCGAGCTCGCCCCGCGCCTGGACGTGGAGCGCTTCCGCGATTTCGACGGCACGCTCGCGCTGCTCCGTACGAAGGGCTTGATGCCGGAGGCCGCTCGGTAGGCAACGGGCCTCTGGCGCCAGAGGCCGAGGCTCACGGTTGCGTTTCTCGCCAGAGGCTATCCGCCGACGTGGTTTTCCAGCTCCTCACGGCGGTGCTTCTGGCGAAGCTTGCGCAGCGCCTTTTCCTTGATCTGGCGCACGCGCTCGCGCGTCAAGCTGAAGTTCTGCCCGATCTCCTCCAGCGTTAGCGGGTGCTCGCGGCCGATGCCGAAGTAGAGGCGCGTAATCTCGGCCTCTCGCGGGTCGAGCGTGCCCAGCGCGCGCTCGATGTCCTGCTTGAGGCTTTCGTCGAGCAGTGCCTCGTCCGGGGGCACGTCGGCCTCGTCCGCGAGAACGTCCAAGAGGTTGTTGTCGTCCTCCTCACCGAAGGGCGCGTCCATGGAGACGCTCCGGCTCTGGTGGACAAAGGCGTCCTTGATCTTCTGGACCGGGATGTCGAGGTCGGCTGCGAGTTCCTCAGCGGTCGGCGGGCGGTCGTGGATCTGCTGCAGGCGCGCTGTCGCCTTGCGGATCTTCGAGATCGTCCCGATCCGATTGAGCGGCAGCCGCACCACGCGGCTCTGCTCCGCGAGCGCTTGCAGGATGGCCTGCCGGATCCACCACACGGCGTACGAGATGAACTTGAAGCCACGCGTCTCATCGAACCGTTGCGCGGCTTTGATCAGCCCGTAGTTCCCCTCGTTGATGAGGTCCGCGAGCGAGAGCCCCTGCCCCTGGTACTTTTTCGCGACCGAGACCACGAACCGGAGGTTCGCGCGGACCATCTGGTGCAACGCCGCCTCGTCGCCTTGCTTGATGCGTACGGCCAGCTCCACCTCCTGCTCAGGCTTGAGGAGATCAATGGTTCCGATCTCCTGGAGGTACTGGTCCAGCATCCGCTGGCTGCGAGGAACGAACATGCTCAGAGGCGTTGGGGGTGGGACCGGAGAAGCGGCGCGCGCGTGGCGCGAGTCCGAAGGTATGTGTAGACCGCGTGAGGGGGCGAGGGTTCCACTTGTGGCGGGGGCATAACGCGTCGCCAGAGGCCTCTCGCGCCCGTCGGGTCGTACCTTTTTGCCCCGTCCCGTACGCCCCCCCGATGCCCATCCCCGCCTCCTCTGCCGACCCCGCCGCGCGGTGGGTGCTGGACTGCCGGGGCCGCGCGCTGGACTGCCGGCCGGGCCGCGCGCACGTGATGGGCATTCTCAACGTGACGCCGGACTCGTTCTCGGACGGCGGGCGCTACGCCGGCGTCCAGGCTGCGCTGGACCGCGCGGGCGAGATGGCGGCCTCTGGCGCCGCGATCATCGACGTGGGCGGGGAGAGCACCCGGCCAAAAGGGAAGACGTACGGCGCCGGCGCCGAGGCGGTGAGCCTGGACGACGAGTTGGAGCGCGTGATCCCAGTCGTCGAAGCCATCGCGCGGGAGCTGCCGCACGTCCTGATCTCCGTCGACACCTACAAAGGGCCCGTTGCCCGGGCGTCGCTGCGGGCCGGCGCGCACCTCGTCAACGACGTGACCGGCCTGCGCCACGGCGTCGGGACGGCCACGGCCGCCACCGATTACGGCGCACCGCTCGTGGTCATGCACGCCGTCGGCAAGCCGGGGGAGATGGTGCACGTGCGGGCTTCTGGCGACATCGTAGGCGAGGTGGAGGCGTCGCTCGCGCGGTCCGTCCGCGCGGCGCACGAGGCGGGCGTGCGCGACGTGATCGTGGACGCGGGCTTCGGCTTTGGCAAAACCTCGGAGGACAACCTCCGGCTCGTGGACCAGACCGACGCGCTCCGCCAGAGGCTGGGCCGGCCCGTGCTCGTGGGCGCCTCGCGCAAGAGCACCATCGGGCAGGTCCTCGGCGGGGACGGGGACCCCGCGCCCGTCGACCAGCGCGCGTGGGGCTCGGTTGGGCTCGCGGTCTTGGCGGCGTTGCGCGGCGCAAGCATCCTCCGCGTCCACGACGTGCGCGAGACCGCCGAGGCCGTCCGTCTCGCCCTCGCCGCGCAAGAGGCCTCTGGCGCGTTCCAGGCGCACCCGCCTGCGGAAGTGCCGGGGACCGACCGCTCCGCCCGGAATTCGGCTGCGCCTCAACGGCCCGCGCCTCTGGCGCCAGAGGCATGAGCGGCGTTCTCGGCATTATCGACATCTGGTTCCTGCCGGTCGGCTGGCGGGACATCATCGACGTGGCGGTGGTCACGCTGCTGGTGTACCAGGTGTACCGCCTGATCCGCGGGACGATCGCGGTGCAGATCGCCTTCGCGCTCCTCGGGCTCTACATCCTCAACGTGGCCGTGAGCGCGCTGGGGCTGACCACGCTCAGGACGCTGTTCGGCGTTGTGGGCGACGTGTTCGTGCTCGCGCTCATCATCGTGTTCGCGCCCGAGATCCGGCAGGCGCTCTTCCTCGTGGGCCGCAACCCCATCGTGCGGCGCTTTGTGGCGACGGCGCCGCGGCAGAAGATCACGGCCGAGATCGTGGCCGCGCTCGACGAGATGAGCCGGACGCGGATGGGCAGCCTCATCGCGTTCGCGCGCAGCACGGGGCTGCGCAACTACATCGAGAGCGGGACGCGCATCCAGGCCGACGTAGAGCGCGACCTGCTGGTCAGCATCTTCTGGCACAACTCGCCGCTCCACGACGGCGCCGTGATCGTGCAGGGGCAGAAGATCGAGGCCGCCCGCTGCATCCTGCCGGTTTCGGACGCGCGAGAGCTGGACCCGCACCTCGGCCTCCGCCACCGCGCCGCCATCGGGCTCAGCGAGCGGACCGACGCCTTCGTGATCGTGACGAGCGAGGAGACCGGCCGCATCTCGGTCGCCGAGGGCGGCAAGCTGGACGTCGGCCTCTCGCTCGGCGAGGTGGAGGCGCGCCTCAACGCCGCCTTCTCGCCCGACCGTGGGCGCACCACGCCGGCCTCTGGCGCCGAAGCATCCTCCAGCGATTCGGCGGCGACGCCAGAGGCCTGATGCGCAACGCCGCCTTCCTGCGCCGTGAACTCGTGGAGCTGCTCCGCGCGAAGGGCATCGCGGACGAGCGCGTGCTGGAGGCCATCGGGACGGTCCCGCGGCACGTGTTCATCCCGGACAGCAGCTTGCAGCACCGCGCCTACGAGGACGAGGCGATCCCCATCCGGCGCGGTCAGACCATCTCGCAGCCGTTTACCGTGGCGTACATGACGGCGCTGCTGGACGCGCAGCCGGGCGAGCGCATCCTGGAAGTGGGGACGGGCAGCGGCTACCAAGCTGCTGTTCTCGTCGCGCTCGGCGCCCGCGTGTTCTCCGTCGAGCGGCACAAGCCGTTGCTGGACCAGACCCGCGGCGTCCTTGCGGAGCACGGCATCTCGGTCCGCACCCGCCACGGCGACGGGATGGAAGGCTGGCGCGCCTACGCGCCGTACGACGCCATCATCGTCACCGCCGCAGGGCCGGACGTGCCGCCGGACTTGGTAGAGCAACTCCGCGCGCCGACTGAGACGAAGCCCGGCGGCCGCCTCGTCATCCCCATCGGCGAGCACGACGGACAGCAGCAGATCTACCGCATCCGCCGCACGGGCGCCGACGAGATCGAGACGGAGCCTCTGGCGAAGGTCCGCTTCGTGCCGCTCCTCCCCGGCACGCCGGGGGCCTAGCGCGCCGGCCCTCGCGGTCTCTTCGGTTGCCGCCAGAGGCCGGAGGCCGGACCTTGAGCCGCCTCTGGCGCCGCTCTTCCTTTCTCGCCAGAGGCCTCACCCGCCCGCCGACCATGTCCGATCCTTCCTGGCGCCGCGCGCCGCTCCGCTTTCTCCAGGGCCTGCTCATGGGCTCCGCCGACATTATCCCGGGCGTGAGTGGCGGCACGATGGCGCTGATCGTGGGCATCTACAAAGACCTCATCGCCGCCATCGGCGACGGGTTCACGGCGGTCGTCACGCTCGTGCGCGGGCGTCCGCGAGAGGCCTGGGCCCAGCTCCGCGAGATTCCGTGGCCGCTGCTCGCGCCTCTGGCGGTGGGCATCGGCGTGGCGATCGTGATCGGGAGCCTGATCGTGCCGGAGCTGCTGGACACGTACCCGATCCAGTGCCGCGCGCTCTTTTTCGGGCTCGTCGCCGCCTCGCTCGTGATCCCGTGGCGCGAGCGGCACGAGCACCGCACGTGGCACTACGCCGTCGCCGTGGTGGCCGCGCTCGCGGCGTTTTTCCTCGTCGGCCTCCCGCGCAGCGGCGACGCTGCGGACCCCGGTTTTTTCCGCATCGCCGCCACGGCCGCGGTCGCCATCAACGCGATGATCCTGCCGGGCGTGAGCGGCGCGTTCCTCCTCGAAGTCCTCGGGCTGTACCGCCCCACGCTGGAGGCGCTCCGCAGCCTGGACGTCGGCTACGTCCTCACGTTCGCGCTCGGGGCCGGGCTGGGCCTCGGCCTCGCCGCCAAAGCTCTCAGCTGGCTCCTCGACCGCCACCACGACGTGACCATGACCGTCCTCGTCGGGCTTCTGGCGGGCTCGCTCCGCGCACTCTGGCCGTGGGTCGGCTTCGCCGAGCACACCGGCTCGGACGGCATCGTGGAGCGCGTGCCGGACCCGTCCACGCTCCTCAGCCCCAACGCAGATCCCGCGCTGATGCTCGGCAGCGGCGTGGGCTGGGCGCCGGCGCTCGGCCTCGCGCTGCTCGGCTTCGGCATCGTGGCCGCGCTGACGTACGCCGGCCGCAAGAGGCTCGGGACCGGCGCGGATGAGCCCGTCGCGGACCTGCCCGAGAACTGAGCCTCTGGCGCCAGAGGCCGCGCCGCGAGGCAGGGTGTTTACCGGAAGCGGGGGTTGACCGTCTGGTTGAAGATGGAGCCGAAGGAGTACGTGATCCCGAGGTTGCCGAAGTAGCGGAAGTTGGTGGCCAACTCGCGCTGCTGCGTCAGGATCTCCTCGGGCGACCGGTCGCCAGCGGCCAGCGAGAGCTGGTTGCGGATGTAGCTCGCCGAGGCGTACACGTCCACCTGCAGGCCGCGCGCCACGCGGACGTTGAAGCCACCGTTTAAGCCGGCCTGGTACTTATCCGGCCGGGAGAGGTACTGCTGGCCGAACACCGATACGTCCACCGAGCCCCACGGCTGCGAGAGGTTGGTGCCGATCTCCACGGCGTGCCGGGGGAGCACCTCGCGGATCTCCCCGAAGATGGTCGTGTCCGCGTAGGCCGCCACCTCCACGCCCAGCCCGTACTTTGCCGTGACGAGCCGCTGCGTGGACTCGCTGTACGGGTACAGGCTGTACTCGACCGCCGGTCCGGCGATAAACCGCGCGTCGAAGTTGGAAAACGTGTTCCGGTTGACCGATCCCTCGAAGCCCGCCGTGAGGTGCTCGGAGAGGCTCCGCGCCACGAGCCCGCTGCCGCCCTGGCTGGAGGTCTCGCTCACGATCGTCGTCACGCTGTCGATGTCGAACGCGTCGCGGTTGTAGCTGCTAAAAACGTTCAGCCGTGTTTTCCAGGCCTCCGTCGTCCGCTCGGCGCTGAAGTTGCCGTAGCCGTTAAACGACGACGACCGCGACTGCCCTTGGAAAAACGACGAGCCGCTCAGGCTGAACACCCACCCGTTCCACGGGTCGGCCTCGGGCACCGCCGCCTCGCCCGTGGCCTCTGGCGCGGCGTAGGCGATGGTCAGCCGCTCCGCCAGAGGCGTCCGCGCGACGTAGCCCGTCAGCCCGAGGCGCAGGCGCGAGAGCAGCGCGCGCCGCGCGTCGTCCTCCGTCGCGTCGGCGGGGACGGAGACGTTCAGGCGGTTTGTCTGGCCGTCGTACGTGTTCCGGCCCGAGAACGCGAGCGCATACCGCTGCCCGCCTCCGCCCGTGCTCTCGCTGGTGATGAGCACGAACACGTCGGCGTCGCCCTGGTCGCGGACGAACTGCACGTAGGGCAGTTCGGTCTGGAAGAAGTCCCGGTCGCAGCCGCCGGTCTGGCAGTCGTACGCCACGCGGAGCGTGCCCGTCGGGGCCTCTTGCGCCAGAGGCGCCGAGGCGAGGAACGCGAGCATCAAGAGGAGGGAGGCGGCGCGAAACGGCATAGACGTAGGGAGGGTTCGATTCGGATAGAATACAGCGGAAAGCGCTTCCGGTACGCACCGTCCTACGAAGTGCCTGGCGCAGGTTACGCGGCGCGTGCAATCGCACGAGGGCCGCCGGGAAGGGGCCGTCCGTCTGCACCGGGGACCGTTGGGAGGCCGCGGAGTTGCTGGCCGCCAGAGGCCTGCTCGGCCCGGGCCTCTGGCGCTGCGGATCCGAGGCGCACCGGGCGCGTCCTACCCCGTCCCTCTCCGCCCGCACGTCCCCGATGGCTCTCTCGATTGCTTCTCAGGTCGCCGACCTCCTCGCGTCCACCGCTCCCTTCGACTCCCTCTCCGACGCCGAGCGCGCGTCGCTCACGGAGAAGATGACGCTGGAGATCTACGCGCCGGGCGAGGTCGTGCTCGAGCAGGGCGAAGACATCCACCGCGCGCTGTACTTCGTCGCCGAAGGCCTCGTGCGGCTGACCGACGCTGAGGAGGACCGCTTGGTGGACATGCGCGGCTCGGGCTCCACCTTCGGCTCCTACGGCCTCATGCAAGGCGGCGCGCTCCCCTTCGAGGCGCGAGCCGTGGAGCAGACCACGTGCGCCCTCATCGCCGCCGACGCGTTTAAGCGGCTCCGGGGCGAGAACGATGCCTTCGCGTCGTACTTCGAGGAGGACATGAAGCGCTACGTGCGCGGCCTCGACACCGAAACCGACGCGCAGGGCGCGTTCCTCCTGTTCGACACCACGCTGGGATCGGTCGTCCGCGAAGGGACCGTGGCTGTGACTCCCGAGACGACCGTGCGCGACGCCGTCCGCCAGATGTGCGCCGCCGAGCGCGACGCGGTCGTGATCGTACAAGCTGGGGCGCCGGTGGGGATCATCACCGAGGGCGATGTCGCCGAAAAAGTTGTGGCCGGCACAGCAGACGCCGACGGACCTGTCATGGCGCTCGTCGAGCGCCCGCCCATCGCGCTCCGCACCGAGGCCCGTCTTTTCGACGCCGTCCGCACCATGATGGCGCACCGCGTCCGCCGCGTCGTCGTCACCGGCGCCGACGGCAAGCTCGCCGGGCTCCTCTCCAGCGAGGACATCGCGCACGTCCGCGGCCTGGACCCCGTGGCGACGACCGAGCGCATGGAGCGCTCGCCCACCGTCGCGGACCTCGCGGCCATCCGCGCCGAGAGCACCCGCCGCCTGGGCCGCCTTGCCGGCCAGGGCGTGCAGAGCGAGGATCTCCTCTCGGTCACGACCGAGGTAGACGATCAGCTCAAGGAGCGCCTGTTCCACCTCGTCGAAGAAGAGCTCCGGAGCGAGTGGAAAGAGACGCGCCCCAACGATGTCGTGGACGGCGCGTGGGCGTGGCTCGCGTTTGGCCCCGCCGGCCGCCTCGAAAGCGCCCTCAACGTGGGCCAGGACAACGGGCTCGTTTACGACGACGCCTCTGGCGAGCACGCGCCGGCCTACTACGAAGAGCTCGCGACGCGCATCGTGGCCGCGCTGGAGCGCTGCGGCTTCCAGCCGCCGGACGAGGGCGTGACCGCCCGCGCCGAAGCGTTCCGCCAGCCTCTGGCGGCGTGGCGCGCGGCCTACGCCCATTGGGCGAGCGCGCAGGACGCCGACGCCACCTCGCGCGCGGCGCTGTGCTTCGACCTCCGCGTGCTCCACGGCGACGACGCGCTTGGCGACGCGCTGATCGAGACCATCCGCGAGCACCTGCCCAATGAGCGGCTCGTGCGCGTCCTCGCCAGCGGCGGCACCAACACCAGCCTGCCGCTGAGCACTTTCAACCGCTTCGAGACCGACGAAGGCCCGGACGGCCGCGAAGGCATCGACCTCCGCCACCGCGTGCTCCAGCCCATCGTGCAGATGGCGCGCGCGATGGCCGTAGACACGGACTTTTTCCGCTCCGCCAACACCTTCGACCGGCTCCGCCACGTCGCCGAGTCCGATCACAAGGCCTCTGGCGTGGCGCAGTCGCTGCTCCCCGCCCTCGCGACGCTCGTGGACCTCCACCTCCGCGAGCAGATGGCCGTCGCCGAGCGCGGCGGCACGCCGACCGACCGCCTCGATCCCGGCCGCCTGCACCAGAGCCAGCAGAACCTCCTCAAGGAGACGCTCAAGACCATCGGCAAGGCGCAAAAGGACCTCGGCAAGCTCTACGGCACCTGAGCCGCCCCCGCGCGAGCCTCTAGCGCCAGAGGCTCGCGCGCCGGTCCGCGGAACACCTCGCGGCGGTGCCACGCCGCAGAGGGCTCCGCCACGCGGTAGCCGCTCTGCACGGGCTGCGCCAGAGGCCGCCCGTGGTAGGCGAGCAGCCAGCGCTCGAAGCCCTCGCCCCCGTGCGCGTCCTCGGCCACGTCGACAATTATCTCGTGCGAGGACGACGGCGCGAGCGTGTACGCGCCGCGGTCCAGTAGCCGGTGGTGGAGCGCACACAGCGCGAGGCCGTTCGGTACCTCGTCGGCGCCGCCCGCTTGGTGCCATTTCACGTGCGCGGCGTCCAGCCCGACAAGCGTGCGACCGACGCGGGTCTCGAAGCCGCACACAGCGCAGCGGTAGCCGTACGCGCGGAGCACGGCCTCGCGAAAGGCACGGTCCCGCTTCCGCCTCTGGCGAGGCGCGCCAGAGGCCCCGAGCGCGTCGAGGTCCAGCCCGACGGCGTCCAGGATCGGCTCGTGGAGCGTCGGGGCGAAGTGGGCGTCCAGCAGCAACCTAGCAATGTCCGCGATTGATTCGGGCCTCTGGCGAAACGTCTCCTCTACTGCTGGTGCGAAGCCCCCGGATGGGTTCACGGTGCGCAAGGATGTGATCGTCGGATCGCCAGAGGCTGTGAACACGATCCCCTCCGTCGGAATGACCTTCCAAACGCCGTCTCGCTGCAACCGCCAGAACGGGTAGTGAGGGTTTGGGCGGGACTGAGAGCGGCCGAAGTCCACTAGCAACTCTGCCAGTGGCCCTTCAACGGAGGCGTAGGGGAGTTGTGGCTCGCTAGAGGCGAAGCGCCCAAGCGCGTGCAGAAGCAGCAAGGGCTTGTGGGGCGCTCGTTTGCTACCGTTTTCCCAGACGGTTAGGCTCGAAAAAAGGCGTGTCAGATCGTCCGGGCTCATGGGCCGAACCTACCGCCTCTGGCGCCAGAGGCCGGGCGCTAGTTGCGCCGGATCGTGCCGCGCCGGATCACGCGCGCGGGCCCTCGCTGGATCTGCGGTGTGCCCAGGGCGGGGGCGCCGAGAAGCTGCACCGAGCGGTCGTACGTGCGCTCCCACATGCGGATAAAGTTCTCCGCCGACTGGTCCAGCCGGTCCGTGCCGGGCGTGTTGAGCACCTTCAGGTCTTGGTGGAAGCCGGGCAACAGGCCGACGTGCGCGATGCCTCGGGCCGCCGCCTCGCGCGATGCTGCGGTCGAGCCTGGCTGGATCGCGCCGGCCTGGGCGGGTCTTGCCGTAACCTGAGGACGTGCCGTTCCGGGCCGTGAGACACTCGGCCGTGACGTGCTAGGCCGCGAGACGCTGGGCCGTGACGTCCCAGCTCGCACGGGCGTTCTCGATACCGCCGGGCGTCGGGCGGTACCGGCCGCTGGCGCCGTTCCGAGGAACGAGAACGCGTCCGCATCCGGACCTTCGCGTGGACACGCGTCATCGCCCGTGCGCGGTCCCGTCTGGTGGATGTTGCCGTTCAGGTCCGTGCCGTACGCGATGGGGAGGCCGCGCTGGTCGGCGTAGTCGATGAGTTGCGCGAAGGACTTTGCCGAGCCGTCGCAGTCGTTCGCGACGGCGGGGCCGGAGGCTCCGCTCCGGTTGGGTGCGCTCAGAATGGCGTTGTTGCCCGTCCGCACGCCCACCATGCCCCCCACGTCCAGGAAGAAACCGATCTGCTCATCGGTGGTGACGAACTCGCGCTGCTTGGCCTGCGTTTCCGCGTCGAGCAGCGGCTTGAACCGGGAGTGTGAGGCGTAGAACGGGTACTCGTCGTACTGGCCCACCATCACCCCGTGGAGATCGCGGACGGCTTGCTCCGACATGTGGGACACGTCTACGATCATGTTGCGGCTCACCATCCGTTGCACCAACTCATGCCCCTGCGGCTTGAGCCCGATCGAGTTCTTGCACTCGGGGTCATTCGAGGAGCATCCAGATTCGTAGTTGAAGCCTCCGAACCCTGCCTCGCCGTCCACCAGAGACGAGAGCGCCGTCGTCGGGTAGCGGAGCGCTTGGAACACCTCGAAGGGGACCTTCATGTGGGGAGCGGCGCCGGCGAACCGGCTGTCCACCTCGTGCGCGAGTTGGAGCGAGCGGACGCCACGCGAGTACACGTCGCCGAGCTGGGTATCCAGCGGGCCTTCGCTCGCGGGAAACATGTTGCTGCTCTCGATGGAGAGCACGACGGCCAGCTTTCCCTCGTGGATGATCTTGCGAGCGTGCCAGGGGTGGACGGCGATCTCGTACCAGTCGTTGGCCTCGTCGAAGTCGAGGAGCGCTTCGAGTTGGCGCTCAATGCTGGCGCCGTCCTCGCACTGCTGGTTCGCGATGTGCGGGTGCAACTCGCGCACCATGCGGCAGAGCGGCTGGTTGTGCACGATGGAGACCACCGCGAGGTTGAGGCCGTTCCGGTGCGCGGCGCGAAGCCAGTTGCGGTGCACCTGCTGGTGCGCGATCTCCTCGTGCGAGGGCCACGTGCTGAAATCGCGCGGCCCGCTGCCGTGATCGATCCGCTCCGCGCCGAGGTCGACCGAGACCGGGACGGCGTGCTGGCTCGGGTTGGTGCCGATGGGAATCAGCTGGTCCACGACGGCACCCGTGAGGGTCGTGTGATCGCAGATCTCGGCCGCGTTCGCGTCCACGGCGTGCGAGCCCCAGTACCACCCGCTGCCCTGCGCGAGGTCGGCGGCTTGGTGCAAGTGGAGATCGGCGAAGCCTGTGGCCGGGTAGTCCCACCGCACCGGCTCGGTGGAGTACGAGATCTCGTACTCGAAGCGGTTGAGCGGGTTGGTCGGGTTGCCGTTGATGTTGACCGCGATCATGCGCCCGTTGGCCCCGGTCACGTCCAGCCGCTCCGGGCCGGGGTCCGTGTTGCGGCCTCTGGCGAAGGAGCGCCGCGCGATCACCTCCGAGCGTCCGTCGCGGTCGTACGCGCAGACCGTGACCTCCGTCGGCGCCTGGCCGCCTTCCTTGTCGACCGTGACGGTCGTGCGGGAGAACACCGGCGCGACCCCGACAAACGTCCGGGCGGTTTGGCCCTGAATGGTGCCGCTCTGGACCTCTGGCGTCAGCCGCCGCGGTCCGATCGTCGCCCAGCTGTTGCCGACGGCCGAGTTCCACCAACCGACGAGGCTGCTGCTGAGCCCCGTCGTGAAGTGCGCGGCGGCGCAGAAGCCGGTCTTCACCCCGAGCCCGGTGCGGAGGGCGCAGCCCGCGTTGAGGGCTTGCTCCTCGAACTCGTCCCACACGTCCTCCATCACCGGCCCGGCAAAGGCACACGTCTGCGCGTCGGAAGACGCCGCCGGGTCCGATGCCGAGGGGCCGCTCTGTGCAAAGGCGGGGAGCGCGGCGAGAAGCAGGACGACGGGAAGGACTCTCATGGGAGGAGGGGAGGGGGCTGTGTACCCATACGACGCCCCTCGCCAGACAGGACCATCGCGCCAGAGGCCTGCGCCCGCCTCTGGCGCGAGATTGCACCCCGACCCTCCCGCCTCTGGCGCTCACCCGCCGGCCACCCCTGTGCAGAACGAAGCCGACTGGCGCCCCTCCAAGTTTGTCCAGACCCGCCGCGGCCTCCGCGCCTCGCGCGACCGCGCCGAGGTCTACGTCGGCAGCCGCCTCTCTGCCGATCAGTCCGCGCAGGCGCTGGAGCGCGCGATCCGCGAGCACGCCAGAGGCCGCCTGCTGGATCTCGGCGCGGGCAAGGCGCCGCTCTACGGCACGTACCGCCCGCTCGTGGACACGGTGACGTGCATCGACTGGGCGCGCTCCCTGCACGGCACGGACTACCTGGACGCCACGGCCGACCTCAACGAGGGCATCCCGTATCCGGACGGCTCGTTCGATACCGTTCTCTCGTCGTCCGTCTTCGAGCACCTCCGGCGCCCGCAGTTCGCCTTCGAGGAGACGGCGCGCGTGATGGCCTCTGGCGGGTCGCTGATCCTGCACGTGCCGTTCTACTACTGGCTCCACGAGGAGCCGCACGACTACTACCGCTTTACCGAGTACGCCCTGCGCGACCTGGCCTCTGGCGCCGGTCTACGCGTCGAAAGCGTGCGCACGACGGGCGGCGGACTCTACGCGCTCGCAGACCTGATGGCGCGCGCGCTCGGCCCGGCAAAGCCTCTGGCGGCGGCGTGGGTCGGCGCCAGCGGCTGGGCGCTCTCGCGGACGCCGCTGCGCAAGCTGACCGAGGGCGACCGCGCGCGCCGCTTCCCGCTGGGGTACTGCATGGTGGCGCGGAAGGAGGGAGCGGCGGGTAGTCACTAGGGTGCGCCTCGCCAGAGGCCGCGGTGCTACGCCCGGCCGATCGCGCGGTTGACGATGCCTTTGGCGCGGATCCACCAATCCTGCGATCGGTGCCTCAGCGGCACGGGAGCGGAGCCAAGGGTTGGCTCGCGCCCCGAAGGAGGCGCATCCGTGCGGCCCGGCTGGCCTGTTTGGAGGTGTTCGAGGACGATCTCGAAAAGGTAGGTGGGGACCCAACTGAGGTTGAGAGCGCCGAAGCGGTCCCAGGCCGTCAGGTCCGCCCGTTGGGCCCAGAACGTCCCGTTCTCCCCGAGATGCACCCGCTTGACGACTTGCCCGGATCCCAGCCGCTCGGTCGTGTACCCGGCGGGGAAGCACAGGCCGTCGTCGAACGCGATCCCATTGACAGGGGCCGTGAGCGGGCGCGCGGTCACGTCGGTCTCCTCGCGCCAGGACTCGAAGGCCCGCATCTCGGTAAACGCCCACGATGGCTGCTCCTCGTCGAACTCGCGCTGCTGCGCGGCGAGGTAGTCTGGCCGTTGGAACAGCGCGTTGATGTGGCGGACGTAGGAGCCCACCACGTCGGCTCCGGCCACGTAGCCGTTCATGCAGCTTCCGTTGCACTGCACAGTGCAGTCCACGGCGCTCAGCGAGGGCTCCGCCTGCGCGAGGCTCGTCGCGATCATCACGTCGGAGTCGAAGTGCCAGAACGGCGACGCGCTTTCGGACGCGACGAAGTTGCGCACGAAGAACCACCGCTCGAACACGAAGCGGAGCCAGTCCCTTCCCCCTTTGTGCTGCCGGTGCAGGCGCCCCTGGACCGGCCGGAACACGCGGTCAAACGTCTCCCAGTCCTCGCCGTACGCGTAGCGCTCGAAGTGGACGTGCCGCACGCCTGCCTGAGCGGCGGTGGCCTCGTTCGCGCCGTCCCCGAGCAGCACGACCGGGCGGTCCGGGTTGGTGAGCCTCGCGCTCTGGAGCGTGTAGCGCAGGTACGGGGCGTCGCCGTAGTGGCAGAACACGATCATGGCAGCAGGCGGGGCGGTGGGGGCATCGGCTACTCCGTCAGCGCCCAGAACACCCCGAAGCGGAGCTGCGACGTCGCCAGAGGCTCGCCCTGCACGAGCGCGGCGCCGTCGTAGAGGACGCCCGCGAGGACGTTGTCGAGGCGGATCATGACCGTCGCGCGGCGGCTGAACGTGACGCTCGCGTCGAGGTCCAAGACGGGGCGGGCGGGGAGGCGCGCAGCGTCCTCGTTCGCGAGCGCGAGGAGGCCTGTGGCCGGGTGGACGCGCACGCCGCGGAACGCGCTCCAGCCTCTGGCGACGATCCCGAGGTCCAGCGCCGCGGTCCCCGTCCCCACGCGCGTCGCGCGGTAGCCCAGCCGCCCCGTCCCGTACACAGAAGGCGTGGCCTCGCCGACGCGCCGCGCCAGCGGGTTGTCACCGCCCCAGGTGGAGAGCGCGAGCGAGAGCGTGCCGTAGAGGCCGCCAGAGGCCTCCTCGCGCCAGCCCAACTGGCCTCGGGTGCCGAGGTGCGTGAGAGCGCCCGCAGCGCGGTCGTAGCCGAAGGCCGCCTCGTCCGCGGCGGCGGTGCTCACGTCTTCCAAGACGACCAGCCGCGCGGCGTCCGTCACGATCTGCCCGAGCGCGCGCGTGCGGAACGAAAAGGCGCCGAGCGAGCCTCTGGCGCCGAACTCGGCGTGCATCGTCCGTTCCCGTCCATCTGGAGCGGCGCCTACGCCTACGCCCGGCCCGATGGCGAAGGCCTCGCCGGAAAGGGCCGGCGCGAAGCCCGTCTGCTCGATTCGGCCCGGAACGGCGGCGGCGTACGAGAACGCGGCGTGGAACCCGCCGCGTTCAGCGCGGAGCGCGACGGCGGGGTCGAACCCGCTCGACTCGCCGGAGACCCACTGCACGCCGGTTTGCAACGCGAGGCGAACGCCTCCGAGCGAGAGTGTGTCCATGAGCGCGGCGTGGGCCTGGAGGCGGGCGTTCCCATCGCCGAGCGGGTCGAAGCGGCCCCACGGATCGTCCTCCAGCGCGGTCCAGGCGTTCAGCGTGGAGCCCAGCACGCCGATCCATTGCGTGGCGCCGGCTGCGTAGCGGTTGCCGGAGACCGAGAGCGTATCGGCGCCGCTGCCCGGCGTGTAGCGCGCCGTCTGGCGCGTCCACGAGGTCCAGACCGCCAGAGGCCGCGAGCCGGCCAGCGGCACGCGGGCGCTCAGGGCCACCTCGTTGCGCAAGAGGCGGCGCTCCGCGCTGGGGTCGAGGACGGACGCGCGGAGCGGGTCGTAGAGGTTGGCGTCGATCGCGACGCCTCGGCGCGCGCCCTCGGTGCGCTCGGTGTAGTGCTCGGCGAGTTCGGCGCCCCAGCGCGGCGCGGCGATGGCCAGCCGCGCGATGGCGTGCGCGTGCCGGAGCCTCGCGCCCAGGACGGGGCCGTTGGCCTGTCGTCCCGCGAAGTGCGCCGTCGTCGTCATCCTCGCGCGCGGCCCGCCGAGCCCGAAGAGGCTCCGACGCATCTGCGCGTGCGTGCCGGAGACCACCTGCAGGCCGCTCTCGCCCGGCAGGTACCGCAACTCCGTGACGGGCACGCCCAGCCGGAACGGCCGCAAGCCCGCCAGAACGCTCACCACGCTCCCGCCTCTGGCGTCGGCCAACGCCAGGCGGTCGGCGGCTTCCCACGGGAGCACGTCCAGGCGCGGCGCGCCCGTCGCGAGGTCCGCCAAAGGCCGCCCGTCGAGCGAGAGCGTGAGCCGCGCCGGAGCGATGCCGTCGAGCGCGAGGCCCGCCGTCCGGCCGGGCGTGCCGAGGTCGTAGGCGAAGCCGGCCTCGCGGAACAGGTCGGCGGCGTCGAGCGCGAACGTGACCGCCGGGACGGGCGTGGCGGGCCGTCCCGCCAGGGGCCGCGCGGGCGCTACAAGGCTGCTGTCCCGCGCCTCTGGCGCGATCTCTGTGACCGGCCTCTGCGCCTCTGGCGCAGCAGCCGAGTCGGGCGCGGTCGTGGGGGGCGCGGGTCGTTCGGGCGTTTGGGCGCTCGCGCCCGCGGCCAAGAGCGCCAGGACAAGCGCGACGGCGTGCCTCTGGCGCCAGAGGCGCGCGCGCCGACGCTGCCCGCTTCTCATCCCTGGTCCCCCTTGCCCATCTCGGCGCCAGAGGCGGCGGGCTCGGGGAAGAGGCCGTAGAGGCGGCTCTCGACGCGGCTGAGGATCTGGAACCGGTCCTCCGGCTCGTTGACGAAGTCCAGCGTGTCGGTCTCGATCACCATCTTCGGGTGCGGGTACCGCTCGATCCAGTCCTCGTAGAGGCCGTTAAGCCGCTCCAGATAATCCAAGCGGATGCCGTTCTCGAAATCGCGGCCGCGGCTCTGGATCTGGCGGACGAGCGTGGGCACGCTCGCGCGGAGGTAGACGAGCAGGTCCGGCGGGCGGAGGTACGCCGTCATGATGGCGAACAGCGCCGCGTAGTTCTCGTAGTCGCGGCTGTCCATCAACCCCATGTAGTGGAGGTTGCGGGCGAAAATCTCCACGTCCTCGTAGATGCTCCGGTCCTGGACCACGGAGATGGGCTCGCGCTCGATGTCCTTCTGGTGCCGGAAGCGGCTGGAGAGGAAGTACACCTGGAGGTTGAAGCTCCAGCGCGGCATGTCCGCGTAGAAGTCCGCGAGGTACGGGTTGTCGTCCACGCTCTCGAAAAACGGGCCCCAGCCGAAATACTCCGCGAGGATGCGCGTCAGCGAGCTCTTGCCCGCGCCGATGTTGCCCGCCACGGCGACGTACAGTTTGCGCTTGCCGCTGGCGTCGGTCGCGGGCGGGGCGTCGTTCTGGCGGAGGTCGAGGGGGATCTGCATCGGTGCGAGGAAGGTCGCGGCGAAGGTACGGGAGGGCGTGGGCGGACCGGGCGCGCGCGCCCCTAAACGATGGCGAAGACGGCCTCTGGCGGGGTGCTCGCGCCAGAGGCCGCCGCGAGCGCCGGATGGCGAGATCGCTGCGCCTCCGGCGGTGGTGATGTCCCGGGTGGCGTCGGGCGGCCTCAGCCGCGCGACTCGAAGTGGTCGGTGATCGTGTCCAGAACCGTTTCGTGCGTCTCGTTGAAGAGCACGAACGCCACCCCGTCCTCCACGAGCGCCAGAGGCCGGTGCTCGGCGACGACCTCGGCGTAGGTCTCGTAGCACGCAATGGCGCGCTGCGCCGCCTCCATGTCCTCGGGCTCGAACGTCACGCGCGCGCCGATGGCCTCTGGCGGGGAGCCGTGGAGGTGGCTCTCGGCGCCCTCCATCTCGCCCTGGACGAGCGTGAACAGCGCGAGCCGCTTCGGGCCGCGCGCCGCCAGGTCGTCGTGCGTCTGGCAGTACGCGCGCTTGACGACGGCGTGCGTGGTGAGGTGGTCCGGGTGGACGCTGTTGCCGTGCACGGCGTACGTCACTACGACGTCCGGCTTGACGGCCGTGATCTTGCGCTCGATGATGTTCTCCAGATCGCGCGGGTCCATGTCCACCAGGCCGCTATCCGGATAGTCCAGGACCGTGAGCTGGACGCCGAGTTCGTCCGCGGCGGCGGCAAGCTCACTCTCGCGGACCTCGCCCATCTCCTCAACCGAGAGGTCCAGCCGGTGCCGCTGCTTCGTTGCGCCGCCCTTGGTGAGCGTGAGCAGGTGGACGTCGTGGCCCTCGCGGACCTGCCGCGCCATGGCGGGGGCGGGGCCGAAGCACTCGTCGTCGGGGTGGGGGAAGATGTAGAGGAGCGTCATCGCGAGAGGGGAAGGGACCGCGTTCACGCGGGGCCTCTGGCGTCCGTTTCACCCCGGCCCAGGCGGGGCGCCAGAGGCGGCGTTAGCGCGCGGCCTCTGGCGCGGGCTCGTCCTCCTCGGTCACGACGCGGTGGAAGACCGTCTGCCCAGTTCGGAGCATCCGGCGCACGTACGGGTGGCACAGCTGGCAGCCGTGGCCGAAGTCGATCGCGTCCTGGAGCGCCGGGATCGTCTCCGCGCCCGACGCGCACGCGGCCTCCGCCATGTCGGCGTAGAGCGTTCCGTGGCAGAGGCAGCGGTCGATGGTCATGGCAGCGCCAGAGGCGTGCGGCGAGAAACCTGGGCCTCTGGCGCATCACCGCGCCAGAGGCCGCGCGGATTAGTCGAGGGCGACGGCGAAGGCGGCGGGGACGATCCCGGCGTCGAAGGAGCCGGCGAAGTTGCCGCTGCGTTCCTGGATGGAGACCGTGCCGTTGTCGGAGAACGGGTTGTCCGGGTCCAGCCGCGCGAGGTAGAACCGGCCGCCCGCGAAGCCGACGCCCGAGAGGTCACCGCCGGAGACGGGGCTCTCGGCCTCGAACGCGTTGAGCTGCGTATCGAAGCGGAAAATGGCGTCGTCGGCGTTGGGGTTGGACTGGATGACGTAAAGGAAGCCCGCGGCCGCGTCGAAGGCGGCATCCTGGCCCAGCGCGGCGCCGCCGAGCAGCCCGCTGCTGGGGAACCGCGCGACGATCCCGCGAGAGGCCGCGTTGACGGCGAGCACCTGGCCCGGCTCGGTGACCTCGCCGGTGGAGAAGTCCGATGTGCCGTTGCATACGACCCAGATGTCGCCGTCGGCGTCCGCGATGACTTCGTTGGGGCTCGCGCACGTCAACTCGACCGTCTCGGTCACGGCGCTCGTGCTCGTGCTGATCACCGAGAGCGTGGTCCCCGTGCCGAAGCCGGAGTTGGCGACGAACAGCTCGTCGCCAGAGGCCACGATGCCTTCGGGGTTCTCGCCGACCGGGATCGGCGTGCCGGCCGTGCCGCTGGCGAGGTCGATGGGCGTCACGCTCGCGCCGTACAGGTTGGTGACGTACGCCGTACCGCCGACGAACGCGATGCCGCGCGGCGTGCCGACGTCAATCTGCCGTTCGGTCGCGCCCGTGGCGACGTCGATGATGTCCACTCGGCCGCTGCCGGTGGAGAACGAGTCCGAAAAGTTGAGGAGCAGGTACAGCTTCCCGTCGCGGATGGCACCGGCCTGGACGAGGCCGCCGGGGGCCGTGAGGGCGCTGGCCGTCATCGTCTCGGGGTCGTAGACGGTCACGCCGCCAGAGGCGTCGTTGCCGAAGGCGCCCTGGTTGAGGACGTAGACCCCCGCGACGTCGGCGTTGCCTTCGGGGTCGGTGGAGTCGCAGGCGGCGAGGGCCAGGGGCAACGCGAGGAGGAGGGCGAGGCGAGAAAGGCGGGGCATCTAGAGCGTGAGGGTGAGGGAGCCGCGGAGGTGCCGCGGCGGCATGACGTACGTGGGGACGACCTCGTAACGGGCGCCCAGGAGGTTTTCGGCGGCGAGGCCGAGCGCGAGCCGGGACCCCGCGATCTCGCGCCAGAGGCGCACCTGCCCGCGCACGACGGCGTGGGCCGGGAGCGCGAGCGAGCCGCTGTCGGTCGTGGAGCGGCGGCCAACGGCCTGCACGCCGAGGTCGAGGCGGAGCGTGGTGCGGCGCAAGAGGCCGCCTCTGGCGAGGCGCGCGACTTCGAGGCCGCCCCAGGCGCTCGCGGTCCAGCGCGGGACGAGCCGGAGCTGCTGCCCGAACGAGCGGGCGCCAGGCGTGGACCGGTCCCGAGCGTCGGTCAGCGTGCCGACGGCGCCGAGGTCGAGAAGCGCGTCGCGCGAGAACAGCCGCGCCGTGCGAGCAACGCGGCCGCTGGCCTCCAGGCCGATGGCGCGCGTGCGCGTGAGGTTGACCGGGCTCCATACCCCGCCCGCCAGAGGCCGCCACACGATCTGATCGCGCGTGCTCGCGGCAAAAACCGTCAGTTCGGCACCGCTCGTGCCAGAGGCCCACGCGAGGCCGAGGTCACCGGAGGCGGACCGCTCCGGGAGGAGGTCGGGATTGCCGCCGGGGCGCCAGAAGCGGTCGTTGAGCGTCGGCATCCGGAAGGCGGTCCCGGCGCTGGACTTGAGGTGAAAGCCTCTGGCGAGGCGGAGGTTGGCGCCGAGCCGCGGGCTCAGCGCGGTCTGCGTCTCGCCGCCTGCGGGCACGTGGTGGTCCAGGCGGAGGGCGGGGTAGAGCCGCAGCCGGCCGCGAGCGGAAGCCGCCGAGAGCGCGAAGCCGAGCCGGTCGTCGGTCGCGCCAGAGGCCAGGCTGGGATGATCGGCGGTGCCTCTGGCGCCAGAGGCCACGGCGGAAAGCGTCCAGGTGCGGGCATCGAAGTCCGCGCGGAGGTCTCCCGAGGCGACGCGCGTGCGCCCCGTGTCGTCGATGGGCGCCGCGCCTGTGGCCTGCGCCGTACCCAGGTCGAACGGGCTGGCGTAGCGCAAGAGGCCGCTCTGGAACGCCGCCGACGTGCCGAGCGCCAGAGGCCCGCGGCGCGTGCTCGCGGCGACGGCGAGGCGCCCCATCCGGTCCCACTGCCGCGCGCCGACCGAGTCCGTCCCGCCCAGCCCGCGCTCGGCGTCGACTCCCCACGCGGTCACGCTCGCCGCGCCTCTGGCGCCTTCGAGCGAGAGCCGCGCGACGCCCGCCCGCCTCTGGCGGTCCCAGCCTGCGCGGCGGTCCACGCGGCCGTCCAGGCGCGAGGGGTCCACGATGCCGTAGTCGTCGTCGGCGCCCTCGGTCTCGGCGGCGGCCATCGCGCGCCAGCGGCCCACGCGCGTCAGGTGGCTCGCGTGCGCCGTCGCGCCGAGCGTCCGACGCCCCCACGCGCCTGCGCTCGTCGTCAGCGCCAGAGGCGAGCGCGCCTCGGGCGAGCGCAGGCTGACCACGCCGCCGACGGCGCCGGAGCCGTACAGGTGCGCGCCGCCGCCGTGGAGCACCTCGGCACCGCCGAGCAGCGCCGTTGGAAGCAGCGAGAGATCGAGCTGGCCGAGTTGCGGGTCCGCCAGCGGCTGCCCGTCCAGGAGCACGAGCGTTTGCGACGCCGAGGCGCCGCGCACCGTGATCGTCGCGAGGCCCGCCGGGCCGTATCGCCGGACGTGGAGCGGCGCGCGGGCCTCCAGCCACTCGGCGAGGGTCGTGGCGCCGGCCTCTTGCGCGCTCTCGGCGCTGAGGACGGTGGCGCGCGCCGGGGCCTCTGGCGTCGGCAGCGGCACGCGTGCGGCGCTGACGCTGATCGCGGCCAGGCTGTCCTCGCGCACTTCCTGCGCCCGGGCAGGGGACAGGGCGCCGGAGGCGGTCACGCCAGAGGCGAGGAGCAGGAGGAGAGCGGCGAAGCGGTGCATGAAAAAGCCCGCGCCTCAAAAAGAGAAGCACGGGCCAGCACACAGCGCCGCCGGGGCGTCTGCGAATGGGGGCCGCGCCTCGGGTCCCGGAGGCGGTGGAGCGAACGTGGCCGTGGGGCCACTCGTCTCGGGCAGGTCTCCTGGCTCGCGGCCCGTCGCGCACGCCAGAAGCCTCTGGCGCGAGCGGCTCGGCTGGCTCGGCGCGCGTCCTTCCCCCTGTCGGAGTGAACGCGCGCGTCGGCACCGGCCGAGCGGGCCGCCTACAGTTGCGGGGTCAGCGCCGGAATGGACGGCCTCTGGCGCCAGAGGCGCAGAGGGCGGTCGTCACCGGCTTCCCTATTGTCCGCGGCGTGCGCGGACCCGAGGCGGAATGGAAAAGAGCGAGCCGCCAGAGGCGACGGCCCCAAGGTAGGGACGGCTCGCGCCGACGCCACGGGAAGTTGCGGCCTCTGGCGCCAGAGGCTACTCGATGCGCGAGACCTCCAGGCCGTCGAAGTAGAACTGCTGGTCTTCGGACGAGAGGTACAGCGTCGTCATGCCGGACCACGGGGCCTCGACGACCGCGAGAAGGTGGTGCGCGCCGGCCTCGAACGGGTGGAGGCTGTTGAGGCCCGCGCCGCTCAGCTTCAGGGTGCCGCCCCTGCTCCCGCCTCCCACGTCGATCCGGAAGTCCAGGAGGTAGCGCGTCCGGCTCTCTAGTTCCAGCTCCACCTCCAGGCGCGGCGTGTACCGGTCCGTCTTCGGGGGGAAGAGCGCGTAGTTGCCGGTGCTGCTGCCGTTGTCGTAGGTCGTGATGCTGGTCTCGACCACGCTCGCCCCGTGGAAGTTGACGCGCCCGAGGTCGCTGTACGGGCGCTGAGCCGTGAGCTCCAGCTCAGTCAGGACGGCGCGAGGCGAAGGCTCTGAGGCCGTGCCTTCGGTCAGGATGGCGGCCCGCATCGCGTTGTCGAGCCGTGCGGCCGGAGACGTCATCCGGTCGGGAGCACCAAGCGGGACCGTTACCCGCCGGAGCGTGGCCCGTGAGACGGCCGGGAGGTTGTTGACCCGCACCTGCGGCGTGATCTGGACCTGCGGGCGGGACTGGATCTGGACGCGGGGGCGCGTCTGCGGCTTCTGCGCGATGGCCTCTGGCGCGATCACCGCGGCCAGCAGGAAGAGAGAAGCGAGGGGGCGGAGCATCGGCATGGCAACGGGGAGCAGTGGCAGAGCGCGATGGAGAGGGTGAGCCTCCATCTCTACCTACCGGACCCCGCGCCGATGCCCGTCATGCCCCAGCCTCTGGCGCCAGAGGCCTACAGCTCTACGGTCTCGCCTCGGGCGGGCGCCGAGACCTTCCCGCCGACGCCAGCGGCCTCCATCGCGCTCGTGAGCTTGGCCTGCCGCTCCGGGTCGCCGTGGACGAAGAAAGTGCGCTGCAGCCTCTGGCGGTCCAGCTTGCCGATCCAGTCGATCAGGCCTGGCTCGTCGGCGTGGGCGGAAAAGGTGTTCATGACCTCCACCTCCATCTTGCGGCGGTGGACCTGCCCGAAGATCTTGACCTCGTCGCGGCGCTCTACGAGGCGGCGTCCCAGCGTGTGCTCGGCCTGGTAGCCGACGATGAGGACGGTCGAGCGCGGGTCCCCGATGGTGTGGCGGAGATGGTGCAGGATGCGGCCGTGCTCCGCCATGCCGCTGGCGCTGATGACGACGTAGGGCGTCGTCATGTCGTTGAGTTCCTTGGAGCGCGCGGCCTTGCGGACGTACTCCAGGCGCTCCCAGCCGAACGGGTTGGGGTCGCTGCGCAGATACTCCAACAGATCGGCGTCGTAGCACTCGGGGTGCTGACGGAAGATCTCCGTCGCGTTGACGGCCAGCGGGCTGTCCACGAAGACCGGGATGGGCGGCAGCGTGCCCTCGTTTTCCAACTGGTCCAGGTTGTAGACCAACTCCTGCGTACGCCCGACCGCAAACGCCGGGATGACCACGCGCCCGCCTCTGGCGGCGGTGCGCTTGACCACCTCGCCCAGCCTCGCCTTGGCCTGGTCGACGGGCTCGTGCTCTTTGCCGCCGTAGGTGCTCTCCGAGATGAGCCAGTCCACAGGCGGCATCGGCGCGGGGTCGCGGAGGATGGGGCGGCCGGGGTTGCCGAGGTCGCCGGTAAAGCCCAGCCGCTTCTGGCGCCCGTCCTCGGTTACGGTGAGGGTGACCGTCGCCGAGCCCAGGATGTGGCCCGCGTCGCGGAAGACGCACTCCACGCCCGCCAGAGGCTCGAAGGGTGTGTCGTAGTCCAGGCTCACGAAGTGCGCCATCGCGCTCGCGGCATCCTCTTCGGTGTAGAGCGGCTCGACAGGCTCCTGGCCCTTTTTGCGGATCTTGCTGTTGAAAAAGTCGGCGTCCTTTTCCTGGATGTAGCCGCTGTCGCGCAGCATCAGCGCGCACAGGTCGCGCGTGGCGTGGGTGGTGTAGACGCGCCCGCGGAAGCCTTCGCGCCAGAGGCGCGGGATCAGCCCGGCGTGGTCGATGTGCGCGTGCGAGAGGACCACGGCGTCGATCGTGGACGGGTCGGCGGAGAACTCGCGGTTGATGGTCCGGGCCTCAGCGCGGCGGCCCTGGAAGAGGCCGCAGTCCAGCAGGATCTTGCCGCCGGCGACCTCGACGAGGTGCTGCGAGCCGGTGACGGTGTGGGCGGCGCCCCAGAAGGTGAGCTTCATGGCGATGGGGAGAGGTGCGGCGCCAACATAGCCGCGCGCCCGCCACCTCTGGCGCGGCTGCCAGGCCTCTGGCGTTACCGTACGCGCCGGCGCGGTGGCCTCGCGGCGAGGGTGGGCAGGGTCGATATACAGTCGGCCTCCACGCAATCCTGTGGCTTCTGACCCCAGCGGTGTTCCTCTCCCTCTGGAAGGCATGGCAGCCATCGGGGTTTGCAGCTACTCTTTCGTCCATTCCTTTACGACTGAATCGATGCGTCTCCTCGCTACCCTGCTCATTCTCATTGCTCCTCTCGAGGCCATCGCCCAGTGGGAACGGGTCGACACATTCCTCGGCATTGAGCGCGGGTTTCAGGGAGATAGGGTTGGAGCGAGTGATAGCCACGTTTTCTTCTCCGCACGTTCTGACCTAGGGTACGGGTATCGCATCTACCGATCAGCCGATGACGCTGCAACCTGGGAAGTCGCCTTCGAGGGGTTTCGTGACTTCTCAAGAAGCGCTTTCCTAGGCCCTCTGGGTAACCAGGTCGGCGCGCTTTTGATTGCCGACCGGGAAACTGCGCTGCTCGTCTCCAGCGATGATGGGGAGACCTGGACTGAGCCCCTTCCTCGCCTCCCTGCTACAAACATCAGGGATGTGGCTTGGCTCGGCAGCGAGTACGTCATCATAGGCACGGACTCGACATATCTGTCCGCCGACGTACGTACGCGATGGGTGTCGTTTCCGGTCACCGAGCCTCACCTCAGGGTGGCTGTCTATCGTGGTGTGGCATACGCTCTGACAGACGGCGGAACTGTACAGTCGTTGCGGTCGGAGGCGTGGATGGAGACAGGCGCCCCCGCAGCGACAGACCTGTGGGTGTCCGGCGAGAGTCTCTGGATCAAGACCGAGGATGGCGCGCTCTATACATCCCGTGATGGTGCGACTTGGGTCGCTAGGCAAACGGCTCAGCAGATGGCCTGGAACCACGTGGCACTGGCTCCTGGAATGCGTTTGCCTTGGGTCTTGGCAGACACCTCGCGGGCTTCCGAAATCTATCTCACGGACGATGAGGGGCAGTCAGTGGCATCTATCTCGGCCGGCTACCCTCAGGAGGATGGCGCACCATGCCCGTCAACCTTCGCCGTCACGCCCCGAGTCGTCATTGCGTACGTGTCCGGGTGTGAGGGGGCAAGCGAAAGGCACAACGAAGTCCTGCGCTATCCCTTTGAGACTCCGCAGACACTCGCTCTGCTCGACCCCTCGTTTGGTATCAGCGGGAAATCTGTGACGCCAATAGCAAACGCAGGTGCAAGCGTTGTCGCAATATTTCAGCCCTCAGACCCTTCAGGCAGCGTCACCCTTCTCGGCAGCGGGGGTGAGGTGATTCGCATCCTCAACAATGGGGCACGAGACCTTGACTATGGGGCTCCCCGTAGCACACCGCCTGGAGTGTCACGTGCGCGAGACGCAGACATGGATGAGAAAGGCCGGGTTTACGTATATGGTCAGGTGACCGAGCCTGCTACGGGTGCGCTTTATAGTATATGGCGTATCGGATTGGATGGTCGGCTAGACACGGCGTTCGGGAACGGAGGGTACGGCCTCCTCGCCGAGGATTTTTTCCAGTACATCACGACAGATGGTGCACGGTTACCGGACGGGTCGTTCATTCTCAAGGGCTCGCACCGACGCCAAGCCGCGTTTTATAAAGTGACGCCGGAGGGGTTGTTGGATCCATCCTATGGATCCAACGGTATCGTCTTCAATGGCGCTGGAGGGTCCGAGGACCCATTTGCAGTGGATGCTCAGGGACGTGTATTACAGGTTCGGAATCGTTTTGGTAAAGCACCGGACATCATTCGTTACATGGTGTCTGGCGAACGTGATATGACGTTCGGGACAGATGGAGCGGCCACGGTTTCACATCCTGACGGTGTATTCAACGCAACGGAAATCCGCATCGGACCGCAGGGGCGCATCTTCCTGGCTGGCGACGATGGTGAGAGCCAGAGCCAGATAAACGCTGCTCATGTGGCTCGCTTCTTGTCCGATGGGCAGATCGACACATCCTTCGGACAGGGGTTCGGAGTGGCCCGGATCCTCATAGAGGGAGAAGAGATTGGCGCGATCTCGACCGCCGCGGTGACTGACGATGGGGGCGTGTACCTCGTAGGATCACGGTCGCGAGGCCGCTTCTCGGATTTTCTCGCGCTTCGGACCGACAGCGATGGGCTTCACGATATGACCTGGGGCGAAGATGGGCGTGTTCAACTCGATCTCGCATCGTCGCACGACTATGGTGACGTGGTCGACATCGATGCAGATGGAAGAGTGCTGATCGGTGGGAGCATATTTGCTTGGGACCAAGAGAATCTGCGCCGCGAGATAGGTCTGGTTCGATTGCTACCGATGGAGCCTGTCGCAGCCGGCCCCCAACCGCCTGAGTCCTCTGGCGCGCTGACGCTCGCGCCCAACCCGACGCGCGGCCCTGCATCGGTTTGGTTGGAACTCTCAGCGCCAGAGGCCCGGGCTACCGTCGTCGTGTACGACGCGCTCGGCCGCGAGGTCGCATTGCTTCACGACGGGCCTCTCGCAGGCGGAAATCACGCCTTCGAGACGCCCGGTGGGATAGCGGCAGGAGTGTACCTCGTTCGGGCATCCCTAGGGGCGCGGGCTGTAACGCGCGCCTTTACCGTCGTGCGCTAACTGCTGGTGCGCTACCGCACGCGCTGGCGCGGTGGCCTCGCGGCTTCTTCCTCTGCCGAGAACTCCAACGTCGACGCCAGAGGCGCCCCCGTCAGCGCGCGCCGCGCGTCGCGCTCCAGGTCGAACCCCTCGTCGGTCACGATGGCCTCGACGGCTTCGAGCCGCTGGCGGAGGCGGGCGACCTCGGCCTCGGTTTCCCCGAGCGTGGCTTTAAGCGCGTCTGCGCTTTTCCCGCTCGCCTCTCGCTGCGAGCGCGAGAGGTGCTGCAACACCATCACGAAAAACCACCCGACGAAGACGACGGAGAGAATGTTGACGATGATGCTGAGAGCGACGGAATCCATACCTGGACGCTGGGGAGGCAGACCGAATATCGGCTCCGTCCCCGACGGCTTTAGCCTCTGGCGCCAGAGGCCTGGCCCGGCTCTGCTCGCGGGGCCTGGTGCCCCGGGTGCTGGGCATCGCTGCGCCTGCCAAGCCGGGGCGCTAGCGGACCGATATCGCGTCCGCCTTAACTGGGAGGGCCGATCTGCGATACCGAGAGCCACGTCTCCCGGAGCCCCACCACATGAGCATCCACACCTGGCACCTCCTCGGTGTTGCCGTCCCGTACGTCCTCATCGCGACCGCGCTGTGGGGGATCGCCTCTGGCGCCGTCAAAGACGCCGTCGCGGTGGGCTCGCTCCCAGCCCGGTTCACGCTCGGCCGCGCCACCCTCCCAACCGTCCCCGTCGCCTACGTGCTCGGCTTCGCGGCAGTGGCGTTTATCTACGGCTGCGCGCTAGACCGCAACCACATGGGCGCCGCGCTCGGGGCGGACCCTCACGCGATGGCCCCGGGCGCCGACGCGTACCTGTACGGCCTCGCAGCGGCCTCGTGGCTCTCCGCCGTGCTTCTCGTGGTCCCGTACCTCTGGCTCCGGCGCGGCACGCGCGCGCTTCTTTCCGCCCCCGCCGAGCGCGACCAGGCCGAGGCCCGCTACCGCCTGCTCGCCGAGAACCTCACCGACCTGATCTGCCACCACCAACCCGACGGCCGGTACGAGTGGCTCAGCCCCTCGGTAGAGGCCATCCTGGGCTACGCGCCAGAGGCCCTCGTGGGCGAGGACCCCTATGAGCTGTTCCACCCCGACGACTGCGAGCGCATCCGCACCGAAAGCCACGAGCAGATCCTGAACGGTCAGGAGGCCAACACGCTTATCCAGTACCGCATCCGCCACAGCGAGGGCCACTACGTCTGGCTGGAATCGCTGACCGAGACGCTCCGCGACGCCAGCGGCGAGATCGTACGGCTTCAGGTCACCTCGCGCGATGTCACCGAGCGGCAGGCCATCGAAGAGGAGCTGCAGCGGCAGGCGCACCACGACCCGCTCACGGGGCTCGCCAACCGCACGTTGCTAACCCTCCGCCTGGACGCCCTCGTGGCCTCTGGCGAGACGGACTTCGCCGTCCTCTACCTCGACCTTGACCGGTTTAAGGCCGTCAACGACACGCTGGGGCACAGCGTCGGCGATGAGCTTCTGGTCCAGCTCGCGTCGCGGCTGCGCCGAGAGGCTCGGCAGTGCGACACCGTCGCGCGGATCGGCGGCGACGAGTTCGCGCTGTTGCTCACCGAGATCGAGAGCGAGGACGACGCCGTGGCCGCGGCCGCGCGCGTCTCCCACGCGGTCCACGCCCCGTTTGACCTCGGCGGGACGCTGCGCGAGGTCACGCTCTCGGTCGGCATCGTGCTCGGGCGCGAGGACCAGCAGGCCTCTGGCGACGTGCTCCGCGAGGCCGACCTCGCCGCGTACGACGCCAAGAAGAACGGCCGCGCCGGGTGGCGGCTGTTCACGCCCGCGCTGCGCGAGGCCAGCGACCGCCGCCGCCGCCTGGAAGCCGACCTGGAGCGCGCCGCCGAGCGGAACGAGTTGCGCGTGGCCTACCAGCCCATCGTGCGCCTCTCGGACGGCGCGCTGAGTGGCATGGAGGCGCTCGTGCGCTGGCAGCACCCGGAGCTCGGGCTGCTCTACCCCGACGTGTTTATCAGCATCGCTGAGGAGATCGGCCGCATCGGCGAGGTGGACCGGTGGGTGATGCAGGAAGGCCTGCGCCAGTTCGAGCGCTGGGAGGCAGAGATGGGCCGCGAGATCGACCTCACGCTTTCGGTCAACTGCTCGGCCCGGGACCTCCACGAACCGCGCTTCGCCGAGCGCGTCCGGGGGATCGTCGGCGCGGAGCCGCGGCGCGCCGAGCGCCTCACGCTGGAGATCACCGAGAGCCTGCTCGTGGACGACCCGCAGCGCGCCGCCGCCGTGCTCCACGAGCTCCGCCGCGATGGCCTCCGCTTTTCCATGGACGACTTCGGCACGGGCTACTCCTCGCTGAGCGTGATCCACGCCCTGCCGGTGGACACCGTAAAGGTGGACCGGGCGTTCGTGCAGCGCATGCACGAGGACGCGTCCGCGCTCGCGATGGTGAACAACGTCGTCGGCTTCGCGCACACGCTGGGCAAGGACATCGTCGCCGAGGGCATTGAGACGCCTGAGCACCTAGTGGCGCTGCGGGAGATGGGCTGCGAGTACGGCCAGGGCTACCTCTTCGGCAAGCCTCTGGCGCCCGACGTGATGAGCACCCTGGTACGCGCCGATGTCCCCTCGTGGGCGCCGCTCTGGGAGTCCGTCCGGGCGTAGCCCGCTCAGCCTCTGGCGCCGGCTTCCGGGTGCGCGCCAGGGGCCAGGCGGCGCCAGGCGCGCCACGCGTTCGCGAGACCCCCGAGCAAGGCGAGGCCACCAACACCGAGGCGCCAGAGGCTCACGCGGTTGCCTGCGTGTAGTACGGCGGTGCCCGGCCGGGCCGGATCGAACCGGACCTGCACGGCGCGGCCGGCGGCATAGCGCGCGGCCACCTCGCGCGCGCGCGCGGCGCTCCGGTAGCCTCTGGCGGAGCCCGGCGAGATCTGGTCCGAGAGGTACGGCGTGCCGCCCACGGCGTAGCGGTAGCGCACCACGGCGCGGTGCTCCAGGCTCCCGAGCGGCCACAGGCCGAGATGCCTCTGGCGGAGCGGGGCGCGGCGGCCCACGCCCGAGTAGATCACCTCGCCCGGGACTGTAGGCCATGCCGCGAGCTCCTGCGCGCGGAGCACCCTCGCGCCTTCCGTCCACAGCGCGTGCCCGCCCGCAACAGCGAGGAGGGCGCCGAGCGCGAGCGCAGCGAGAGAACGGAGGCGGCGAGGCGGCACGAGGGGGGATGGCGTCACGCTGCCCATGCGTCGCCCCGCCGGGTAACGGACCACACAAAGCCTAGCCCTCTATCCAGATCGTCTTCTGGTTCACAAACGAGCGGATGCCCTGCCGCGCCAGCTCGCGCCCGACGCCAGAGGCGCCGATGCCGCCGAACGGCAGCGCCGGGTGGCTCTTGGTCATCTGGTTGACGAAGACGGCGCCAGAGGCCATCTGCCGCGCCACGCGCTCGCCTCTGGCGCGATCGCCGGTGAAGACGGCGCCGCCGAGTCCAAAGCGCGTCGCGTTCGCGAGCCGGATGGCGTCGGCCTCGTCCTCGGCGACGGTCAGCGAGGCGACGGGGCCGAACAGCTCCTCGCGGAAGGGGAGCATGCGCTCCGTGACGCCTGCCAGAACCGTCGGCGGGTAGTACCAGCCCTCGCCCGATGGGATCTCGCCGCCGGTGAGGACCTCGGCGCCCTCGGCCCGCGCCCGGCTCACCTGGTCTTGCAACCCGTCGCGCAGGTCCTCTCGCGCCAGAGGCCCGAGGTCGGTGGCCTCTTGCGTGGGATCGCCGACGGTCAGCGCCTCCATCGCGGCGACGAAGCGCTCGGTAAACGCGTTGGCGATGTCCCGGTGGAGGATGAACCGTTTGGCCGCGATGCAGCTCTGCCCGTTGTTCTGCGTCCGCGAGGCCACGCCGATCTCGACGGCGCGGTCCAGGTCCGCGTCGTCCAGGACGACGAACGCGTCCGAGCCGCCGAGCTCCAGCACGCACGGCTTGAGCGCTTCGCCCGCGGCCTTGCCGACCGCGCGCCCCGCGCGCTCGCTGCCGGTCAGCGTGACCGCCGCCACGCGCCGGTCGTGGATGATGCCGTCTACCTTTTCGACCGGCACGATGATGTGCTGGAACACGCCTCTCTCGAAGCCGGCGTCGTGGAACAGCTGCGCAAGCGCGTCGCCGCAGCCGAGCACGTTTTCGGCGTGCTTGAGCAGGCCCACGTTGCCGGCCATGACGGCAGGCGCGGCAAACCGCATGGCCTGCCAGTAGGGGAAATTCCACGGCATGATGGCGAGGACCGGCCCCAGCGGCTCGAACGCGACGCCGCTCCACTCGGCCTCGGTCTCGGCGGGCTCGTCGGCCAGAAAAGCGGCGCTGTGTTCGGCGTAGTAGCGGCACACCCACGCGCACTTCTCGGCCTCGGCCTTGGCCTGCGCCAGAGGCTTGCCCATCTCGCGCGTCATCAGCGCCGCGTGCTCGTCGGCGTTTTGCTCCAGCAAATCCGCCACGCGGCGGAGGCCGTCGGCCCGCTCCGCCAGAGGCCTCTGGCGATGGCGCGTCCACGCGTCGTGCGCGGTCTGGAGCGCAGCGTCGAGCGCGGCGTCGGAAAGCGCGGGGTAGGAGCCGAGCGTCTCGCCGCTGGCGGGGTCCGTCGTGGTGAAGGCGTGCATAGAAGTGTGGAAGCGTTCAGAATCGGACCCGAACGGGCGTGTAGGGATCCAGACGCGCTTGCCCTCGGCGCGGCATGTGGGGACATTGAGCCCCCTGGCGAGCCCACACCCTTCCGCCTATTTCGCGTTCGAGACCCTGACTGTGGACGGTACCCCCCGACGAGGCACGCGCCTCTTCCGATCCTGGACCGGCGCTGCCCGCACCGCGCTGACGGGCGCGCTACGCGTGCCCGCCAAACCGCTCCGCCGCGGCCTGGACCGCTTCCGCCAGAGGCCCGGCAGTTCGGTCGGCGAGGTCTCACCGCTGGGCGTCCAGCGCGAGGACGTGGAGCGCTTGGTCGGCGGGCCCATCGGCTCGCTGGACCTCTACGAGCACGCGCTGCGGCACCGCTCCATCTTCCGCGGTCAGCCGACCGACGGGACAGAGAGCAACGAGCGACTGGAATTTTTGGGCGACGCCATCCTCGGCGCCGTCGTCGCCGAGCGGCTCTACCGGCGCTTCCCGGACCACGACGAGGGCTTCCTGACGCGGACGCGCGCGAACCTCGTCAACGGCAAGACGCTCGCCACCTTCGCGACGGCCATCGGCCTCGCGCCGCTGGTGCTCATCTCCGACAACATGGAGGCCTCTGGCGGGCGCACCAACGCCACGATCCTCGCCGACGCCTTCGAGGCCGTCGTCGGCGCGATCTACATCGACAAGGGCTTTACGGCCGCGCGCACGTTCGTGCACGACGTGCTGGACCGGTGCGTGGACCTCAACGCCGCGGCGGAGCAGCGGACCAACTTCAAGAGCCAACTCCTGGAGTTCGTCCAGGCCCGCGCCCTCGGCCAGCCGACCTACGACGTGATCGCGGAGGAGGGCCCGAGCCACGACCGCCAGTTCACCGTCGAAGCCGTCGTGGACGAGGTCCCGCGCGGGCGCGGCACGGCGCGTTCCAAAAAGCAGGCGGAGCAGCACGCCGCCCGCGAGGCGCTGACCACGCTCCGCGCTAGCCTGAACACCTCCGGCGACGGCGCCGCGGGTACCCCGGCCCCCACGCCAGAGGGCGACGCGCCGAGCAAGATGATCGGGCGCCCCGAGGACAACTAGGAGAAGGCTCCCCCAGACTGGGGAGGCTAGGGGAGAGCCCGGGAGCGTTCTTGACGCCTGCCCTCTCCGTCCCCATGCGCACCCTCCTCTTTGCCCTTGCGCTGGCCTCTGGCGCCGCCGCGCAGCCCCTCACGCCCTTTCCCGCTCCTGAGCGCGCCAGCGAGGGGGTGTGCACCCAGCACGAAGCCTTGCGCGTGTGCCGTGCCGAGGCAAACGGCGAGGCCACGATACGCGTCGACCGAGGCGCGCAACGCCTCGCGCGATGGCCCGTCGCCGCAGGTGTTCAGGCCGGCGACTTCGCCGCGTTCGAGGCCGATCTGGACCGCGACGGCGAGCGCGACCTGATCGTCGCCACGCAAGAGGCGGTCTCCAACGGACTCGCGGTCGCCTACTGGCGCGTGGACGTGCTGGCCTCTGGCACGAGCGGCCCCGCCTATTCCTTTACCGTTGAGGACTTCGACGCCAGCGGCCAGTCGTTCGCGCACGACGGCGCGCGGCTCGTGCTCTGGGCGACGGACTGGATCTCGGGGCCAGACCCCCGCGGGCGTCGGCCCGAGGGGATGTACGTCGTCGGGCGCCCGTTCTATCTCGCCTCTGGCGGACTGGTCCCCGCCAGGGGCCTCCCGCTCCGCGCCCGGCGCCTGCTCCACAGCTTCTCGCGCGATGCCGGCGAGGGGCCCGTCGGATGGCTTTCGGACCGCCGCGCGGAAAGCCTGCGCACCGACCTCGCGCTCGCCGGCTGTCGCCAGAGCTCTCGCGAGGTCACCGTCGGCTCCGCCGAAACCCGCGAGGACGAGCAGGGGGAGGCCTACACCGCGCTCTCGCTGGGCGGTGGGGAACTGATCTACACCCGCGGCGCCTACGTCCCTGACGCCGAGGCCATCACGCACCTCGGCGACGCCGCGAGCGGCCGCCTTTTCCCGCCGGACTACGCGCCTCCCGGCCTCCCCGACAGGTTGAAAGGCCCGCGCCGCCTGACCACCTGCGCCTCTGGCGACTGGGTCCAGGCGCGCGTGCTCTGGATGTAACGCGCGCGGCGTGGGGCGCTCGGCCTCTGGCGCCAGAGGCGGGCTCAGTCCTCGCCCGAGGCCACAGCGCGGCGGTGGTCAAACAACAGCGCGGTCTCGATGCGCGCCACCTCGTCGCGGTCCGTGAAGGCCTCTAATGCGAGCTGGCGTAGGTGCTCCGGGTTGCGGACGGCGACGTGGACGAGGAAGTCGCTCTGGCCCGTCGTGTGGAAGACTTGCACCACCTCGGGGAGCGCGAGCGCGTGCGCCTGGAACGCTTCCACGAGCGGGCGCTGGTGGCGCCGCAATGAGACCGACACGAGCGCCTGCAACGGCGTGCCTCTGGCGGCCAAGTCCACCTCCGCGTGGTAGCCCGCGAGGACGCCCTCGCGCTCCAGCCTGCGCGTTCGCTCCAGCGCCGTCGAAGGCGCGACGCCGAGCCGCGCGGCCAACTCCTTGTTGGAGAGCCGCGCATTGTTCTGCAGATGCGCCAGGATCTGGCGGTCGGTTCGGTCGAGGTCTCGCTGAGGCATGGTGGGTCGAATAGACTTCGGGCGGGGTGGAAACAGCCGGACAGGATTCTACCATACGGTACATCCTCCGGATAGACGCATGCAGATCCCTTCCCGCCCCGACCTCGAAACGCGCGCCGTCCACGCTGGCCGCGAGGACCTCCGCACGCTCGGCGTCCACGCCCTCCCGCTGGACCTCTCGTCCACGTACCCGTTTACCGATCTGGACCGCGCCACGGCCAGCCTGGACGCGCTCGTAAGTGGAGACGCGACAGCGGAGAACCCGGTCTACGCCCGCCTCCTCAATCCGACGGTCGCGCGCTTCGAGAACGCGCTCGCGGACCTGGAAGGCGCCGAGGCCGCGGTCGCGTATTCCAGCGGCATGGCGGCGCTGACGGCCGTGCTTCTGGCGGCCAAGATGGAGGGCAAGAACCACGTCGTCGCGACCCGCCCGATCTACGGGACCACGGACCACCTGCTCTCGTGCGACCTGCTCGGCGTCGAGACCACCTGGGTCTCGCCAGAGGCCGTCGGCGACGCCATCCGGCCCGACACGGCGCTCGTGATGACCGAGACGCCGACCAACCCCACGCTCGCCCTCGTGGACATCGAGAGTGTGGTCCGGCAGGCCGCTGGCGTGCCCGTCCTGGTGGACAGCACGTTCGCCACGCCCGTATTGCAGCGGCCTCTGGCGCATGGCGCCGCGATGGTCATGCACAGCGCCACGAAGTACCTCGGCGGCCACGGCGACGTGGTGGCGGGCGTTGTGGCCTGCGGCGAGGCGTGGGCGCGCAAGCTCCGTCAGGTACGCGTGGCGACGGGCGCGCTGCTCCACCCGCTCGGCGGCTACCTCTTGCACCGCGGGCTCCAGACGCTCCCGGTCCGCATCGAGCGCGCGCAGACCACCGCGTCCGATCTCGCACGTCGCTTGAGCGCGCACCCCGACGTGCAGCGCGTCTACTTCCCCGGCCTGGACGGGAACGCGCACCTACTGGGCACGCAGATGGACGGCCCGGGCACGATGGTCGCCTTCGAAGTCGCCGGTCACGAGATGGCCTCTGGCGTGCTCCGCAGCGTCCAGCTCATGACGCCCGCCGTCAGCCTGGGCTCGGTCGATACGCTGATCCAGCACCCGGCCGGGCTCACGCACCGCGTCGTGGGCGAGGCCGGTCGCGCGCAAGGCGGCGTGAGCGAAGGCCTCTTGCGCGTCTCGGTCGGGCTGGAAAGCGCCGACGCGCTGTGGGCCGATCTGGAGGGCGCGCTCGCAAGCGCGGCACGGCTCGCCCCCTCTGGCGCGGTCCTAGCAGAGTAGAAGGAGGGGCGCTGATCGACGCGCCAGAGGCCGTTTGGAACGTCCGCTTGCGGAGCCGCCAGAGGCCTCTTGCGTGATGATAGGGTGAAGCGGCGCCATTGGCGCACGATCTTGCAACGGCGACGTGCGCGCCGCATACAACGGGCACACATTCCCGACTCTCTATGATCGCGTTCGCCGAACTCGCCCCCTTCGCCTCCCGCCGCCCCGACCGTCTCGCTGACGAGGCGTACCGCAAGCTCCTCATCCGCCTCGGCCAATACCCCGACGCCGGTGAACTCGTGGAGGGCTCGGACGCGTGGCGCGAGGTTCGGTGGGCGGACCGGAGCCAGGGCAAGCGCGGCGGCGTCCGCCAGGTGCGCTACTTCGTGGAGTCGCCCGAGCGCATCCTGCTCGGCGACGTGTTCTCCAAGACGGAGAAGCCCGAACTGACCGCCGCTGATTCCGCGTCGTCCTCCAAGGCCGTTCGCGAGGTCGTCTACGACGGCGGCGTGCTCGTGGAAATCCGCGAGGGCGGCAAGACCACGTTCAAGCTCGCCGACGCCCGCGCTGAGGACCCGAGCGACTTCGCCTCGGTCCGCGAGGCGCTGCGCCAGACGCAGGAGGGCATGGCCGAACTGATGGGCGTCAAGCTCGCCACGGTCCGCAACTGGGAGCAGAAGCGCCGCATCCCCCGCGGTCCAGGCGCCCAACTCATCAAGGTGGCCGCTACGCGCCCCGACGCGCTCCTCGCGCTCCGCGGCGACGACTGAGCCCGGCTTCTGGCGCCAGAGGCGGATCCGAAGCACGAAAAACCCCGCCAGAGGCCGAGCCTCTGGCGGGGTTTCTGTGGTGGGAGGGGGGCGTGCTACCGCACGCGCACGCCGTCTGCGATCACGACGTAGCCGCCGGTGGTCCAGCGGGAGAGCATCACGCGGTTCCAGCCTGCGGTGAAGGAGTACGTGCCCAGCGTGTTCCACTTGCCGCCGTTGGCCTGCATGTTCACGTTCTTCGAGCCGACCGTGGAGCCGCTGGCGTTGTACATGATGAACGGCGCCGAAGGGGCCCGGTTGGTCCCGGCCACCCACCACGCGTCGATGGTCTTCGTGCCGGCGGTCGGCATGTAGAACCAGAACGAGGCACCGTCCGAGACGGCGGCGGTCTGCGCCCACCAGTAGCCGGTCTGGTAGTCCGTGCTGTGGCTGGAGGAGCTCCAGTTGGAGGAGACGCTGATGTAGCCCTTGTTGGTGTCGTTGAGGTTGTTGTTGCTGTCGATGATGATCTCGCCGGAGGGCGCCGAGGAGCCGCAGGCGGTGTTGATCCGGTTGAGGTAGTCCGTCCAGGGCCAGTTCGCGCCGGGGTCGGTGCGGTTGTACGGCTGAAGCTGGCCGTGACCCACGAAGTGGTACTGGTCGCGCGGGAGGTTGTAGTCCTCGCTCAGCTCACAGGAGAGCTCGGCCGAGGCCTGGATCATCCCCGTGTTGAACGACGACTGCGAGGCGTACCCGGCGTGCTCGATACCGATGGTGAAGTTGTTCGAGCTCTGTCCGTTCTTGTCGCTCTGCGTGCCGCCGTTGAGCGAGCTGTTGTAGCTCGCGCCGATGTGCCACGCCTTCCGGTTCTCGCGCACCAACTGCGTGATCTCGCTACCGGTCTCGTTGACCACGTAGTGCGCGCTCACGCCCGACTGGGAGTTGGCGAGCCAGCCCCAGCAGCCCGCGTACGAGCCCTCACAGGTGTGCGCGATGACCATGCTCGGGGTCGTGCCCGAGGGGCGCGCGCTGTTGTTGGGCGACGGGCGCCAGATGGCCGGGCCGTAGTCCGTGCTCTTCTGCAGCGAAGCGGCGGACTCCTCCGGCTCGAAGTCCGCGGCGACGGTGCGGGGCGCGATGGTGCCGCGCACGCTGCCGTCGGCGTCCCGAACCGTTACGCCTTCGTTCAGGGCGCGGTACACGGCGCCGTGCACGTACGCCGACTGGGCGGCCTGCAACTCGATCCCGCTGTACGCCGCTGCGACCGGCGCCCACGCGCCGAGGTCGGAGCGGTCGATGCCGAGGTTGTCGGCCTCGCGGCTGAGCCACGCTGCGGCTGCGCGGACGTTGGCCTGCACGTCGCTCTTGGCGGCCTCTTGCGAGACGCCGGCAAGGCGGGCGCCGTCGGCGAGGCGCGCGTCGCGGAGCGCCATCACGCCAGAGGCGGCGGCCATGCCCTCAAACTCCTGGTGGCCGTCCACCATTTCCCAGCGGGTCTCGGCGTAGGCGATGGAGGCGAGAAGGTCTGCCGGCACGCCGAACTCGGCGCCGGCG
>NZ_MQWB01000001.1:45648-82600 GCF_002257665.1 Rubricoccus marinus
GGCTGGGGGAGCCGTCGCGGTCGGAGACGAAGGCGAGGTAGCGGCCGTCGGGGCTCCAGGCGGGCGCCCAACTCGTGGTGTCGGTCAGCGCGCGGTGCTCGCCGCCGTCGACCTCGACGGTCCAGATCTGCTTCGCGCCGGAGCGGGAGAGCGTGGTGTAGGCGAGGCGCTGCCCGTCCGGGCTCCACGAGGGGTCGGCCTCCAGCAAATCGTCGCCAGAGGCGATGGGGGAGCGCGTGGTGCCCAGCCACTGGCGGTCCAAGCCGTCCGGGCGCGCGAGGACGAGCTCGTCGCGGCCGTTCTCGCGCGTGAGCAACGCGAGGCGGCGGCCGTCAGGGGAGGGGCGGAGCGCCCACTCGTCGCGGGGGGAGCCGGGGAGGCGGACCGGGTCGGCGCCGTCCGGGGCCATGCGGTAGGCCTCGGCGTTCATGTCGCGGCTGGAGACGAACACGATGGCCGCGCCATCGGGCGCGACGACGGGCTCGTAGTTGCCCTCGGGGTTGTCCGTGAGGCGCGCCAGCCCGCTGCCGTCGCGCCCGATGCGCCAGAGGTCGCTCGCGCTCGCGAGGTCGGCTTCAAAGGCGAGCCACGTGCCGTCCGGGCTCCACGACGGGTTGCGCGCGCGTCGCGTGGCCGGCGTCAGGACCGTCGCGCGCCCGCCTTCCCAGACCACGAGCTGCTCCAAGAGCTGATCGTCGTCCGCGACGGTCCGCCCGACGACCACAGCCTCGCCGTCTGGGGAGACCGCCAGAGGCACCTCGTCGAACTGCACGCTGCCCATCGCGCGGGCCTCTGGCGCCCCGGGCGAGAGGCGGTACGCGTGGCGCGCACCGTCGCGCTCCGACGTGTACACGAGGTCCGCGCCGATGGCGCTCCGCTCGGCTTCTGGAATGGTGGAATCGCCAGAGGCGCACCCGGTGGCGACGAGGACCAGAAGGAGTACGTGTGAAGCGCGCATGCCCGAAACAACCGGTGCCGCGGGCGATCTGCAATCGTTTAGACCTGATGAATGGATGATCCTGACATAATGGACGCTTGACCTACGCATCCGTGGGCGTTCGTCCTACACAGCGCGGATACGAAGACGGAAGCGCTTCCGGTCGCGGGGCTTTTCGGGCTCGGCCGACCACCTGTAACCATCCAGAAAACCGGCGCGTCCTCGGGCGTCCTTTCCCGATCTCCATGCGCCTCGCCCTTTTCGCCTTCGCCCTCCTCGCGCCTCTGGCGCACGCCCAGAACGCCCCCATCGCCTGGGCGCCAGAGGCCGGCTCCTTCACGCTCATGATCCCCGAGGCCGGCTGGGCCATGGAGATCGCCGAGGCCGACCTGGACTCGGTCAACGTCGTCAACCTCCCGCTCGTGGAGGACGGCGTGCGCTACTCCGTCGCGCTTGTCGGCGCGCGCGACACGCTGCGCGTGGCGCCAGAGGCCGCGGGCGTGTACCGCGTCCACATTGTGGGCCTCTCGCGCGAGGCCGCGTTCGACTTCTCCTTCTGGCCGCCCGACGAGGCGCACTACTCCGAGGCCTTCCGTGCCCTCCACGGCGGGACCTCGCGCTTCGAGACGCCAGAGGCATACGAGTTCGTCAACGTCGCCTTCGCGCTCACGCCCTCGGGGCGCGACACGTCGAACGTGCTCGTGTGGCGCGAGGGCGACTACTACGACGCCGTGATGGCGCACTTCGGCGCGCTCGCGGACCACCCGTTCGTCGCCGCGCTGGAGGCGGTGATCCAGGACGACGACTTCATACCCGTGCGCCAGAGCGCGCTCGGCTTCCGCTTTAGCGGCGACCGCTTCGTGGCGGACTCGGTCTACGTCGTCGTCGGCCGGGGCCAGAGCCGCCTCGCGTCCCTGCGGCCTCTGGCGGAGGACTTCGCGCGCGCCTCCGGCTTCCGCGCCTTCTACGCCGCGAGCGAGCCGCTGTACGCGCGCCAGAGGCAGGAGATGGCCGCGCTGCTGCCGGTCCAGCAGATGTGGGACTGGCTCGAAGCCGAGTTCCCCGAGCGCTCCCAAGGCTACCTCACGGTTTTCTCGCCGCTGACCTACGGCGCGCACAACGCGAAGGAGATGCGCGACGGCGACTACCGCGAGTCGGTGATCTTTATCGGCCCGCCGGCGATCCTGGACGACGCCTTCGGCTCGGTCGTGGGCGAGGGCACGCCCGCGTGGCGCCAGGTGGAGATGAGCCGCATGGCGTTTACCGAGTACGACCACACCTACGTCAACCCGTCGATGGAGCCTCTGGCGGCGGAGATCTCCGCCGCGATGGCCGACCTCGGCGCGTGGAAGGCGTACGGCGGCTACGACAGCCCGTTTGAGACCTTCGCGGAGTACATGACGTGGGCGCCCTTCCTGCTCTACGTGGACGCTCACTACCCGGCCGACACGGCGCGAGAGGCGCGCGAGGGCCTCGTCCGGTTTATGGAGGTCAACCGCGGCTTCGTGCGCTTCGGCGCCTTCGCGGACGCGCTCTCGGCGCTCTACGACGCCCGCGCCGAGGGCGAGACGCTGCACGACCTCATGCCCGCGATCGTGCGGTGGACCGCCCGGCAGTAGGCCTCTGGCGAACCCCCCGCGCCTCTGGCGCCAGAGGCAAATGAACAGCGCCCCGCCGACCAACGTCAGCGGGGCGCGAGAGGCAGGATCCGCCAGAGGCCTCTGGCGGGATCAGAGCGCCAGCTTTACGCCGCCGTTGGCGATAAAGCCGTCCGTCGGCGCCCACACGTCGGCAAACGTCGGCGTGGCGCGTGGGCCGATCACGACCGGACTGTAGTTCGTCTGCTGCGTGTCGAGGATGTTCTCCAGGTTGAGAAACAGGCGGGCGGGACCGACGCGCCACTCGCCCATGATGCCCGTCACCCAGTAGCCGGGCGTCCGCTCGCCATCGGGCAGCGTCTGCGGGCCGGTGTAGTACGCCTCCAGGCCGATCCGGCCGCGGGCGTGCTGCTCCCACACGAGAACGGAGTACGTCTTGTGCGCGGGCGTGAGCGCGAGGCTTTGGCGCGTGTCGCCAGAGGCCTCTGGCGTGGCCTCGGTCGCGTCGAGGTAGACGTAGCCGAGGAACAGCTTGAAGTCGTCCAGGCCGAGGCGGAGGTTGGTCTCCAACCCGCGCGTGACGACGGGGCCGCTGGCGTTCTGGTAGCGCAAGAGGCCGTCTTCGGCGCCAGAGGCCGGGACGAGCGCGTCGTCGAGGTGCGTGAGGTAGGCGGCCTGATTGAGCGAGAGCGTGACGCGCCCGCCGAGAACCGTCTGGAGGTTGACGTCGACCGTGACGCCCTCGGAGGTCTCGGCCTCTACCGTCTCGTCCAGCGGGAGCACGCCCTGGAAGGCGCGGCTCTCGGAGGGCTCCAGAAAGACCGTCGGGGCTTTGTAGCCCAGCCCGCCCGTCGCGCGGAGCGAGACCTGCGGGCTTACGCGCACAAGTGCCGAGGCGCGCGGCAGGACGAACGCGCCGTACTCGTCGTGGAGGTCGCCGCGCAGCCCGAGTTCGACCGCGAGCTGCTCGGACACGTCCCAGGTGTCCTGCACGAACGCGCCCGCGACGCGGTAGCCGTAGTCCAGCCGCTCGCCAAGGGCCAGGCCTCTGGCGTCGCTCTCGTCGAAGGCGTCGGTGCGGAGGTCGAGCCCAGCCACCACGTCGTGCGCGCCCCATCCGAACAAGCCTGACGCTTCCGAATAGCTCGTCGTCTGCAGCCCGCCGAACGCGTAGCCCGGGAGTTCGATGCTGCGGTCGAATGCGCTTCCGCTGTACTTGAGCGTGAGCACGTCGCCAGAGGCCAATGTGCGGTCCAAGCGCGCCTGCGATGTGAGGCGGTAGCTCGTGGAGCGCTCGGCGTAGCCCGCCGCGCCGTCCTCGATCACTGCGATGTCGCCGCCCTCGCGCTCTTCGGCCGTTCCTGAGAGCCCGGCCCAGATCGTCGTCGCGCCGGAGTAGACGTAGCCGCGCGGCGCGAGCGTAACGCGCTGCGTCCTCGGCAGGTTGGTAAAGGCGTCGCCGTCGCCGTCGTACGGCCTCTGGCGGTTGGCCGAGGCCAGGAGCGTGTAGCCCAGGTCCTCGTTGCGTCCCGAGAGAAACGCGCCCACGTCGAGCCCGCCCGCGCTCGTGGCGTTGAGCAGGAGCGAGCGCTCCGGCGCCGCCTCTGGCGTCTTGGTGACGAGGTTGACGAGGCCCGCGATGGCGTCGCCGCCGTAGAGCGTGGAGGCCGGGCCCTTGATGATCTCGACCTGGCGGAGGTCCAGCGGCGGGACCTGGAGCAGCGAGAGGCCGCCCGAGAAGCCGCCGTAGAGCGGGAAGCCGTCCTTGAGAAGCTGCGTGTAGCGGCCGTCGAGCCCCTGGATGCGGATCGACGCGTTGGCCGAGACCGCCGAGGTCTGCTGCACGACGATCCCCGGCGACTCGTTGAGGAGCATCGTGATGTTGGAGGGCTCCATCGAGATCTTCTCGTCGATCTCCTCGCCCGCGATGGTTTCGACTCGCGTCGGGATCTGCGCAATCGTGCGGCTGGTCCGCGTCGCGCCCACGACCACGTTGTCCAGCGACTCTTCGTCCTCTTCCATCTCCACCTCGATGGGCGCCTCCGGATCCGCCAGAGGCAGGGTGACGGCGACGCGAGCGGTCTCGTAGCCGACGAACGACACGACAAGCGTGCGCGCGCCCGCGCCGACGCCGGTCAGCCGCGCGAGGCCGCTGGCGTCGGCCGTGGCGCCGATGAGCGGCGTGCTTCCTTCCACGACGACCGTCGCGCCGGGAAGCGGGGTGCCCTCGTGCTCGTCAGTGACGCGCACGGTGACGGAATGGGTGGAGGCGCCAGAGGCCTGGGCGGCAGCGGCGATGGGGAGCAAGGCCACCACGAAGGCGGCGAATACGGACCCGAGTCGGGCCCAGCGTTGGGAAATCATAGCTGTGGGAAACGCCCCCTCCCGTTGAGAGGGCAGAGCAGAGACGTGCCGGGGGGGTCCGTGCGGACCGGCGACCTCGGCGGAGACGTGGGCTGCATCTGTGCAGCGGACCCGGCGGACAGCGCCTGCCGGGCGGTCTCTACCCCAGGGGGACGTGCTCAGGCCCGTCGGGCTCTACATCTGGCGGCGCATCCGCCGCCAGCGCGACCGGCAGGGCCTCTGGCGCCGGGCGCCCGCCGAGCGCCGGGACGACGGTCGTGGGCGCGAAGACGATGTGGCACAGGCAGTCCGCCGCGCTCTCGTCGTCCTGGTGGTGGGAGCCCTCGTGCGGATCGCCAGAGGCCGGGCGCTCGCCCGCCTCGTGCTGCCCCGCGCGGTCGGCCGCCTCCGCCTCGTCGGCGCACACGATCACGTCCGTCACCTGGATGGCGATCAGGACCGCCAGAAACGTGGCGAGGGGAGACAGGCAGCGGCGAAACGACTCCATGCAGCAGGGTACGGAGCCTCTGGCGACGCGTGCCGCACTCGGCGTGCAGTTCGCTCCGGGTTCACCGGGTCTGCCCGAGGCTCGGGCGCCAGAGGCGCAGACGCCAGAGGCCCGGGCCTGCTCAGACCGCCCGCCGCGCCCGCGCCCAGTTCACCGACTGCTGCCCCGTCAGGAAGCGCAGCACGCCCGGGAAGACCGCCGCGTGCATAAACACGACGTAGAGCGGGAGGCGGAAGCCGCGGACCGGCACTTCGCGCTCGCGCAACGCCCAGCCGAGCGCGGCGACGGCGTAGAACGCCACCTGCGCCGCCAGGAGCGCGGCGTAGACCCCGGCCTCTGGCGCGAGGACGATGTTGAGGATCAACGCCAGAGGCAGGAGCACCGGCGCGAGGGTCCAGCGGAGAACGCGGTGCGAGACGTACTGCAGCGTGAGGAGTCCGTGGCGGAACGGGTTGCACAGTCCGCGCAAGCGGCTCATGGCCTGCCAGCCGCCGGCGCAGATGCGCACCTTGCGCGTCCACTCGTCCTCCATCGACGCCGAGGGCGCCTCGGTCGCGCAGGCCTCTGGCGCGTAGGCCACGCGCCAGCCTTTTTCGGCCACGCGCAGCGAGAGCACGAAGTCGTCCAGGATCGTGTCGGGCTCGACCGGCTCCGCCAGAGGCGTCCTGAGGGCGAACAGCTCGCCCGCGGCGCCGACGACCGAGTGCAACTGGCTGTCCAGCTTCTTCAGCGCCGACTCGTAGCGCCAGTACAGGCCCTCGCCAGAGGCCCCGTTGGCACTCGCGCGCACCCGCTTCTCGCCCGCGACGGCGCCGACGGTCGGGTCCGCGAACGGGGCGAGCAGGTGGCGGAGTCCATCCGTCTCCAGCATCGCGTTGGCGTCGGTAAACGCGACCAGCGGCGTGTCGACGTGCGCCAGCGCGCGGTGCATCGCCGCGATCTTGCCGCGACGCTCGGGCTCGAACAGCACCTCGGCGCCCGCTTCCCGCGCGATCTCGGCGGTGGCGTCGGTGGAGCCGTCGGCGACGACGAGCAGGCGGAGGTCGCTGGGGTAGTCCTGGCCGAGCGTGTTGCGCACCTTCTCGCCGATGTAGGCGGCCTCGTTGTAGGCCGCGACCACGACCGTCGCCGCAGGCCACTCGGCAAACGCCTCTGGCGCCGGACGGCGGCCGCGGAGGCGCACGAGCAGCGCCGCCAGAAGCCCGTAGCCGATGTAGGTGTAGAACAGGACGGCCGCGGCGGTCCAGAACAGGATCTCGATCATCTCAGGGAGCGGATGGGCCGCGCGGGCACGCCCGCAACGACGGTGTAGGGCGCCACGTCTTTCGTCACGACGGCGCCAGCGGCGACGACGGCGCCCTCGCCGATGGTCACGCCTTTGAGGACCGTCGCGCGGGTCGCCAGCCACACGCCGTCGCCGATGACGATGGGCGCGGTCTTGCCCGCCGCGTCCAGGTCGCCGACGGCGTGGAAGTCGGAGTCCATCACGATCACGCCGGTCGCGATCTGGCACCCGGCGCCGATCCTCACCTCGTCTCGCGCCGAGAGCACGGTCCCGTTGTTGATGTACGTCCCCTCGCCCACGCTCAACCGCGCGCCCTCTCCGGCCGAGAGTTGCACGCGCGAGAGAAACGAGTGGACCGTCACATTGTCGCCGAGTGCGATCTCGCCAGAGGCGTTGACGTGGGGTCGGCCCCAGAGCGTCACGCGGCGGCCGAGCGTGCAGCGGCGGAGCCGCACCTGCGCGTTGAGCCACCGCAGCCCGCCGCGCCAGAGGCGCCCGGCGGACACGGCGGGACGCGAGGGGCGGGCGGGGAGGTCGAGAGTGGCGTCCATGTCAGAACCGAAAGCGGGCGGGACCTCTGGCGCCCCGCCCGGTGGTGGGAGTGTCGGGCTAGGCGGTCGCGAGGCTGCGCGAGGGCGCGAGCACACGGCGGGCCGGGGCCTCTGGCGCCTTGACGGGCTTGGCGGCCTCTGGCGCGGGCGTCGCCTCGGCGCTCGCCAGAGGCGTCGCGGCGGTCTCGGCCTCGGGGGCGCGGATGGCGTCCTGCCAGAAGGAGTAGAGCCCCTTGCTGATCTCGATGCCCTCGAAAAGGCTCCGCTGGAACGGCCCGGCGGTGCGCGCCCAGCGCGCCATCTTGTCGAGCCCGGCCTCCAGCGTCACGCCCTGGCGGAGGTCGCCGAAGTAGCGGTTGAGCACGGCGTGGTCGGTCCAGGCGTGCTTCACCTCGGTGCGCGCTTCGAGGTGGATCACGTTCGGCGTCACGCCCATCGCGCGGGACACCTCCTCGGCCATCTCCAGGATCGTGTACGGCTGGTCGGCGCCGACGTTGACGATCTGGCCGTACACCTCGGGGTGGTTCACGCTGTGCGCGATGATCGGCGCCACGTCGGTGATGTAGCTGAAGGCGCGCGTCTGGAGCCCGTCGCCGTAGACGGTCATCGCCTCGCCCTCCAGCACCTTGTTCATAAAGATGCCGATCACGTTCCGGTAGCGGTCGCCGAGGTTCTGGCGCTCGCCGTAGACGTTGTGCGGGCGGAAGATGATAAAGTCCATCCCGAACATCGTCTTGGCCTGCTGCACGTCCATCTCGGCCGCGAACTTGGCGACCCCGTACGGGTCCTCGGGCATCGGCGTCATGTCCTCGCGCATCGGCACCTGGTTGGAGCCGTAGACGGCCATCGAGGACGTGAACACAAAGCACTTGACCGTCCCGGCGTTGACGGCGCCGTTGACGAGCGTGGCGGTCCCGAGCAGGTTGTTCGTGTAGTTGAACCGGCGGATAAACGGGCTCAGGCCCTCGGCGGCGTAGGCCGCGAGGTGGTACACGTAGTCGAACTGGTGCGTCGCGAACAGCTGCGCGACGAGCGCCGCGTCGGTGATAGAGCCGTGCACGAACTCGACGCCCTCCGGCACGTTGTCGCGGTAGCCGCCCGAGAGGTCGTCGAGCCCGACGACCTTGTGCCCCATCGCGAGCAGTTCGTCGGCGACATGGGATCCGATAAAGCCGGCGACGCCGGCGACGCCGGTGACGAGAGAGACGGGAGCAGACATAGCGGTGTTGGCTGGGGTGGTGGGCGCATCGCCCTGTGTGGATGCTCCAGTTTCTCCCTCTGGCACCCGCTTCCTGCCCACCCTTCGACCAACCCCGCCGCTCCTTCGACGAACACGCGCCCCCGTTCGACCGGGCCTCTGGCGCCAGAGGCCTCTGGCGTCTGCGGGAAGACGCGCGCGGTACCCGGTGGCCCCTCAGCCGTGCACCAGCGCCTCGTAGAGATCGACCCACCCGGGATTCTCCTCTTCGATCAGACGCAGCTTCCATGCCCGCCTCCACTCTTGAGCTGCTTCTCCCGCGCGATGGCGTCGACGACGCGCGGATGCTCCTCGAACCAGACGAGACGGTGGGTGCCATGCGCCTTCGAGAACCCGTCGTGCGCGCCCTCCTTGTGCTCCCGGACTCTGCGGACGAGGTCGCTCGTCACGCCGAGGTAGAGCGTCCCGTTGCGCTGACTGGCGAGGAGGTAGACGAAGCCGGTCTTCTGAGACATGGGCTGAGGATAGAGCACGAGCCTCTGGCGAAGGATCCAGACTCGCCCCCCTCGCTCCCACCTACAACGTCATCCCCGCGAAGGCGGGGATCCAGAGTATCGGGAACGACCTCAGGCTGCCTTCTCGGCTCAGGACGCGCGCCAGAGGCGGTGCCGCCACGGCCTTTCCCTCCCTGCGTCGCCAGAGGCCTCTGGCGAAGAAAGCAGTCGTCACTCTGCATTCCCGCCTGCGCGGGAATCACGACTGAAAGGGCTCTACTGAGAAAGGGTGGTTCGCGATATCTACCGGCGTTCGTGTGAGGGCGGGATGCGCCTCTGGCGCCAGAGGCGCGGCGACCTAGCCCAGAGCGGGCGCCAGTGCGGCGGGCACAGCCACGCCAGAGGCCTCTGGCGCGAGGGCCGCTTCGTACTCCGCGAGCATGAGGCGGGCGGCGTGGTCCCAGGAGAAGGTGGCGGCGCGGCGGCGGCCTCGGGCGGAGAGCGCGCGGCGGAGCGGCGAGCTACCCAGGACCTGCTGGAGCGCGGCGGCGATCTCGGCGGGTTGGCGCGGGTCCGTGAGGAGCGCGGCGGCCCCTGCGACCTCGGGCATCGACGCGGCGTCCGACGTGATGACAGGCGCGCCGCAGGCCATCGCCTCCAGGATGGGGAGGCCGAAGCTCTCGCGCAGCGACGGGTAGAGGAACGCGTCGCACAGGCTGTAGACCGCAGGGAGGTCCGCGTGGGCCATGTAGCCGGGGAGGACGAACAGGTCGGCCAGGTCCATCGCGCCGAGGGCGCGGAGGTGCGCGGCGAGGGCCTCTGGCGCGAGGTCGGCGACGACGAGCGGGACGGGCGAGTCCGTGCCTCTGGCGTAGCGGACGTAGGCGTCCACGGCGCCCGGAATGTTCTTCTTGGGGTCCGTGTTGCCGAGGAGGAAGACGAAGCGCTCGGGCAGCGCGTAGCGCTCGCGGACGGTGCGGAGGCGGCCCGGGTTGGTCTCTGGCGCGAACGTCTCGCTGACGGCGTTGGGGACGACGCTCAGCACGCCAGAGGCCTCGGGGAAGCGCTCGGCGATGCGGCCGGACTCGTACGTCGAGACCGTGGTCACGCGGGCGGCGCGGCGCACGGCGCCGGGCACGACGGCGCGGCGGTACTGGTTGCCCAGCCGCTGGTAGGCCGATCCGCCGCGCAGCAGCGGGCTCCCACCCTCCATAAAGATGATGTCGTGCAGCGTGAGCACGACCGGGACGGGCGACGCCAGAGGCGCCGTGTTCGCCGTGCAGTGCAGCAGGTCCACGCCCGCGGCTTTGGCAGCACGCGGCAGCGCGATCTGCTCCCAGGTCGGGTACGAGCGGGCCTCCACCTCGACGACCTCCAGGTTGGCCTCTGGCGCGAGGCAGCGGTCCTCGCCGGGGCGGACGAACGCGACGAACTCGTGCTCGGGCGCGAGCGCCGGGAGCCGCCGGAGCAGCTCCAGCGCGACGATGTCCATCCCGTGCTTGCGTGCGCGAAAGAGGCGCTGGGCTTCGATTCCGATCCTCATGAGGGGGCGGTGACGTGGGCCGCGGTGTGCGGCGTGTGAATGAAGGTGCGGTTGGCGCCTCTGGCGGAGAGACCCGCGCGGAGCATGAGCACGAGCGCGCCCGGCAGGTGGAGGAGGTCGCGGCCGAGGCTGCGCCAGAGGCCCGCGGGGATGCCGAGTGCGATGGCGAGACCGAGCGCGAGGCCGAGCGCGACCCACGGCGCCAGAGGCGCGCCCGCAAGCGCGGCCAGGACGGTGAGCACGGGCACGGCGCCGAGGAGCAGCGCGCGCGGCGGCAGGATCATCTGCAGCGCCTTGTCGGCGTAGTCGGCGTTGCCGGTCCGGGCGAGCGAGAGCAGCGCGGGGCCGAGGTGCTGGCCGGCGTAGTGCGCCTGCGCGGCCAGCCAGCGGCGCCTCTGGCGGACGAAGACATCGGGCGCGGCCGCCTTCTCGTCGTAGATGACAGCCTCTGGCGCGTAGGCGATGCGCGTGCGGCTCCGCGTCAGCTCCAGTTCGAGCTCCTTGTCAAAGCCGCCGATGGCCTCGGCGCGGGCCATCAGGTCGGTGAAGAGCGTGGCATCGAAGGCCATGCCGGAGCCGATGAGGGCGGCGCTCAGGCCGAGCGCGGCGTGGCCGCGGCGGAAGATGTGGTTGTTGACGTGCTCGGAGAGCGCATCCAGACGCGCCAGAGGCGTGTCGAGATTTTTGGCCACGCGCTGCCCCTGCACGACAGGCGAGAGTGCCCGCGCGTCGTCCAGCCTCGCGAGGGCGCCAGAGGCCATCACGTTGTCGGCGTCGAGCACGACCACGGTCTCGTAGAGGCCCGGCGGGAAGGCCTCGGTCGCGGCGCGGAGGGCCTTGGCTTTGGTGGAGCGCTCAAACTGCACTTGCAGGACCGTCGCGCCGAGCGCCAGAAGCTGCTCGTTCGTCTCGGGCTGGAGCCCGTCGGCGATCACGATCACATCGAAGCGGTCCGACGGGTAGTCCTGCGCGAGCGCCTGCCGGGCGCTTTCGACGATCACGGCGTCCTCGCGGTAGGCCGGAAGCAGCACGGCGGTCTTGAGCCGGGCGCCCGCCTCGGGCGTGGAAATCCGCCTCGCGCGGCCCGCGATCGCGAAGACGAGGAGGTAGCCGACGGCGAGCGCCAGAGGCGCCCAGAGAAGCGTGAAGAGGACGGTCATGCCGAGATGCGGATGGGGCCTCTGGCGCGAGCGCGGCGGGCGGCGGGGCGGTCGAGGGCGACGAGGGCGGGACGCGGCGCAAGGCGCTCGTCGGGCGTGAGGCGTGGGTGCGAGAGGTGCCACGCGAGGCCCTGCCCGACGGCGCGGACGTGGTCCCACTGGCCCGCGAGGGCGAAGCGGACGGTGTGGACGAGGCTCGCGAGGAGCACAAACGCCATCGCCAGAGGCGTCCGCCAGCCGAGGCCGTTGCGGCGCAGGTAGAGCAGCCGGTTGCGCGTCTGGAAGCGCGTCTTGAGCGGGCTCGCCTTGCCGACCGTGACCGACTCCTTGTGCCAGACCGTCGACTCGGCGACGTAGTGGGCCTTCCATCCCGCGCGGCGGAGGCGCGTGCCGAAGTCGATCTCCTCGTAGTAGATGAAGAAGTCCGCCCCCAGCATCCCGACGGTTTCCAGCACGGCCCGGCGGATCAGCAGCGCGGCGCCGTGGCCCATCTCGGTCTCGCCAGAGGCGTCGTGCTGGCCGCGGTCGATCTCGCCGGAGCCGACCCAGCGCGCCTGCCCGCGGAACGGGTCGACGGCGGTCCCGCCAGCGTACTGGATGCGCTCGGGATCGTGGTAGTAGCGGATCTTGGGCGAGGCAGCGCCGATCTGGGCGTCGGCCTCCATCGCGACGACGAGCGGCTCCAGGAAGTCGGGCTCCACCTCGGTGTCGTTGTTGAGCAGCAGCACGTACTCGCCTCTGGCGTGGCGCATGCCGAGGTTGTTGCCGCCGGTGAAGCCGAGGTTAGTGGCGCTCTTGATCAGACGCGGGCGCGGCGAGTAGGCCGCGATCTTCGCCACGTCGTGCGCCTCGGAGCCGTTGTCCACCACGACGACCTCCAGGTTGGGGTACGTCGCGCGGGAGAGCGAGGCGAGGAGGTCGCAGGTGACCTCGGCCTGGTTCCAGTTGAGGGTGACGATGGAGACGAGCGGCGGCATGGCGTGCGGGGTGTCGGAGTGCCCGCAGGATCCGGCCTCTGGCGCCAGAGGCGGGCCGCGCTTCGACGAACGCCCGCTCTGGTTCGACGAACGCCGGGCGCGCGTCTTTGGGGCCTCTGGCGGCGCCTCCTCGGGCGACCCAGCGGGTCGCCCCTACGCGTCTTTGGCGCCAGAGGCGCACGGCCAACGCTCGCATTTCCATCCGTCATTCCCGCGCAGGCGGGACCGCGCAGCGTCACCACAGGTCATCCAGAGTGATGAGTGCATACCTCGCCAGAGGTCTCTGGCGGTGCAAGGAGGGAAAGGCCGTGGCGAGGCCGCCTCTGGCGCTCGTCCTGAGCCGCTAGAGTATTCAGAGGGTCGTTCCCGGTACTCTGGATCCCCGCCTGCGCGGGGATGACGCTGTAGGTGGTAGCGAGCGTCGCCCTCCCCCGACCCCTCTCGTCCGGGAGGGGAGGAGAGGCTGAGCCTCTGGCGCCAGAGGCGGATGTTCTACGCCGCTCCTGCCTACGACCCTCCTCCCCCAGACGGGGGAGGTCGGGAGGGGGTGACCGGGCGAGCGCGATGCAGGCCTCTGGCGCCGTGCTGGGTCCCTCCCTCCTCAGTCCTGTCTCCCCCGAAAGAGGGGGCGTTCAGTCCCCCAGGGACATGCAAGGCCGCCTCTGGCGCCAGAGGCGCGTCCCCGGCCGACGCCGCATCGCCAGAGGCCTCTGGCGGAGAATCCAGCCGCGGCGCGAGGTACAGCGCGGCGACGCTCAGCGCGACGATGATGCCCGTCGGCATCTGCCCGAGGACCTGGTTGCCGTAGCTCGCCACGGCGATGCCGCAGAGCCCGGCGAAGAGCGCCGCGAGGCGTTGGCGCAGCGCGGCGTCGCGCACGCGCAAGAGGCGGCGGAGGGCGCCCGCCAGAAGCGCGGCGAGGCCCGAGAGGTAGAGCCACAGGCCGACCGGCCCCTGCTCTGCCCAGATCTTGACGTACCACGAGTCCAGCGCCAGCTCCGCCAGGAACGTGCCCGGCGAGAAGCGCTGGCCCCAGTAGCCGCCCGAGCCCACGCCGCCGCCGAACGGGCGGCTCTGGAGGTAGGCCTTCAGCTTTTTCTGGTTCTCCAGCCGCACCTGCAGGCTCGGGTTGTCCGAGCCCTCCACGACCGCCGTCCGCATCCGCTGCACCTCGTAGATGCCGCTGCCGACGCTCGTGAACTTGAGCGCGCCGTAGACCATCGCGAGCGCCACCATGCCCATCACGAGCAGCCGCCAGTTGCCGCTGAGGAGGAAGTAGACGAAGAAGCCGATCATCGGCACCGCCATCGCGCCGCGCGTGCCGGAGATCAGCAGGCCGTAGATGCCGAGCACGCCCGCGACGGCGAGCAGCACCTTGCGCCAGAGGCCCTCGGGGCCGAGCGCGAGGATGATCGCCGCGAGCCCCATGTGGCCCATCGCGGCGCCGAACTGGCCGGAATCGGAGTAGAACGAGAAGACGCGGAGCTTGCCGAAGAGGAGGTGCGTGGACAGGTTGCCGGGCACGTTGAGCCACGCCTGCTCGGCGCCGTCGAGCCCAATGAGCTTCTGCTTCGCGCCCCACAGCACGCCGAGGACCGAGAAGGCGAACCAGAGCCAGAGCAGCCGGTCGAGGTCGCGCCGGTCTTTGATGAGCAGCAGGAACAGCGGGACGGCCAGAAACGGGTACAGCGCCACGCCGCGCATCGCGTAGAACCACGCCGCGATGCTCCGCGCCTCGGGGTTGACGATCTGAAGCAGGTTGTAGGCCATCCAGACCGTGACGGCCACCACGGCGCCGTTTTTCAGCCGGTCCCACTCCCACTCGCGCGGCCGCAGCGCGACCGCCAGAAGCGTGAGCGCGAGAAAGGCGTCCACCAGCAGCCCCGTCGGCGCCGGGACGTAGCGCGTGATGCCGACGCCCACGAACGCCACCACGAGCGTCGCCGCGAGCCCCCAGCGTGGGTCCAGGATGACGCTGCGGACCACGTAGAGCGCCGGCACGAGCCCCACGAGCGCGAGCCCCACCAGCAGCCCGCCTCTGGCGACCGCGAGCCCGAGGACCACCGCGCCGATCACCGCCGCCGCGCCGATGGCGATGCGGCGCGGGCCTCTGGCGTCGTCGGTGGGGAGGTCGATCACGGGAGGGAAGCTAGATGTGTGCAGGTATCGGCCGGGTGCGCGCGGGCGTGAGGGGGGCGCGGCCTCTGGCGCCAGAGGCCTCTGGCGTTCCTCCTTCCCCACCACCAACGTCATCCCCGCGGAGGCGGGGATCCAGAGTACCGGGAACGACTCTCAGGCTGCCCTCTCGGTCCAGGACGAGCGCCAGAGGCGGCCCCGCCACGCCCTTTCCCTCCCTGCACGCCAGAGGCCTCTGGCGACACCAGTGCTCATCACTCTGGATTCCCGCCTCCGCGGGAATGACGGCTGGGGGGGCTTGCTCTTCACCGGCTACCCACCACCATCGGGAGCACGGCGCCAGCGCGCGCCAGAGGCACCTCGCGGGAGAGGAGCCAGAGGCCGACGAGCACGCCCACCGCCGTCATGCCGACCGTGACCGCGGCCACGCCGGTCACGCCGAAGCCGAGCGACAGCGCGAGGGCGTCGCCCGCGAGGTTGGCCGCGAGCATCGCGCCGACCTTGAGCGTGTTGAGCTGCGGGCGGCCCAACGCGTCGAGCGCGAGGCCGAGAAAGCGGTCGAGCGGGAGCAGGAGCGCGTAGAGGAGGAACCAGCGGAAGGCTGCGCCCGCCTCGGCGTAGGCCTCGCCGCCGAGGAACGCCGTGGCCTCTGGCGCGAACACCCAGCCCAGGACGGCGGCAGGCAAGAGGAGCAGCGTGAGGCCGCCCACGTCGCGCCAGAGGCGGGAGCGGAAGGCGTCGTGCGCCCCCGCGCGGGCCGAGCGCGCGAGCGCCGGGAACGCCGCGACGGCGAGGCCGCGGATGGGCACCTCGGCGGCCTCGACGAGTTTTTGGGGCACGCCGTAGAGCGCGACCGCGGCCGGACCCAGGACCGCGCCGAGGATCAGCGCGTCGGCGCTGCGCAAGAGGTTGGCGCCGACGGTTGTGACCGCGCTGAAACGGCCGAAGCGGAGCAGCGCGCGGATCTCCGTGCCTCTGGCGAGACGCACGAGGCGAGGCCGCGCCCACCCGAGCCCGATCGCGAAAAGGGAGACCGCCCCGTGGATGCCTGCGTGCGTCCACGCCAGCGCGCCGACCGTCAGGCCGTCGCGCATGAGGACGACCGCGACGACGAACAGAACGCTGACCGCCAGCCGGAGCGCGAGCACGCGCCCAAACCGCTCCTCCGCCTGCGCCCGCCACGCCGCGACCGTGTGCCCCAGCCCGCCGACCATCAAGGCCGGGAACGCTGCGAAGGCCGTCCAGAACACGCCCGCGCCGCCCATCGCGCCCGCCCCAAACCCGCCGCTGGCGACGAGCGCCGTGACGCCGAGCGCGAGCGCCCACGCGGCGCCGAACGACTGGTCCGACGCCTCTGGCGCGGCGCCAGAGGCCCGCTGCACGAGCGCCGCCTGCACGAGCCCGCTCCGCAGCATGTCGAAAAACGTGGCGACCGTGAGGTAGAGCACCCACGCGCCGAAGGCCTCTGGCGAGAGCGCCCGCGCGACCATCGCGAAGCCCGCGAAGCCGAGAATGGCGCCCGCGGCCTGGGCGCCGAGCGAGAGGGCGCGAGGCCCCCGGAGAAGGGAGATCAGGCGGCGCATCTCAGGCGGCGACGCAGTCCACGCCAGAGGCGGACTCGATGACCGAGGCGAACGCCTCGGCGCGGGCCTCCCACGTGTTCTGCCGGGCGAAGGCGATGCGCGCCGTGCGCGCGCCCTCGGTGTGGTCGTGCAGCGCGGCGTCGATGGCGCGGGAGAACACCTCCGTGTCGGACGCCGTGTAGACGAGCGCTTCGGCGTCGCCCAGCGGCGCGAACGGCGTCGTCACGACGGGCCGGCCGGCGGTGAGGTACTCGTTGAGCTTGAGCGGGTAGATGCTGCGCGTGAACCGCGAGACCTTGAACGGGATGGTGCCCACGTCCATCCGCGCGAGAAAGCCCGGCAGCACCTCGGGCGCGTGCGAGCCCGCGAGCGTCACGTTGGGATACGCCTTCAGCGCCTCGGCCTCTGGCGCCGTCACGCGGCCGACGAACAGGAAGTCGAGGTCCGTCCGGCGCGAGATGACGCCGTGGAGCAGGTCGAAGTCCACGCGGGAGTCCAGGCTGCCGATAAAGCCGACGCAGGGCCGCGCGTTTTCCGTCTCGCCAGAGGCCTGGTTGAACAGGTCGAAGTCGACGCCGTTGGGCACGAGGTGGACGTTCGCGTGCCGCCTCTGGCGGCTGTTGCGGAGGCACTCGGACGTGACCACGACGGCGTCGGCGTGCGCGAGGTACTCGGCCTCCAGCCTCGCGCCGTGCTTACCGACCCACGGCGCGGCGGCGATCTCGTCGTAGCCGTAGTAGACCCTCGCGCGCTCGCCCAGCGCTCCCGCCAGAGGCAGGCCGATCTGCGGCGCGAAGGCGGTCACGACGGTCGGGCGCTCCATGCCCAGCTTCCGCATCGCGGACCGGATGCTGGCGCCCACGATCTGGCCGTTCATCTCCAGCGCGGCGCGGAACGCCCGGCCCTCCTCCATCCACTGCGTCGGCACGACGGGCGGCGGCGTGAGCACCCAGACCGGGCCGTGCGGACCGTCCACGCGGCGGAGCCTCTGGCGCCCGAGCATCCGGCCGAGCGGCGCCGAGCCCAGCCCGGCGGCGGAGCGGGCCGCGTCGGCGAGCGTGAAGGCGTAGTCCACGTAGAGCACGCGGTAGTGCGCCGCGAGCGCCTGCATCAGCTGCACGGTGGACTTGACGTAGTCGCCGTCCCAGGCGGGCTGGGCGAGGCAGACGAGGGCGGGTTTCTGGACGTCGTTCATATCGAATCGGGAAGGCCTCTGGCGCCCCCGGATCGGGTTTGGGGCAGGCGACAGCGGGTCGGTCTAGCTGGGTATCAGGAGTGCGGCAAGGAGGAGCGGGACAGTCCCAAAATCCCTCCATCCCGCATCCCCTATCCCTCTTGTGTCAGCGGCTGAACTCGAAGCGGGCGAGGCGTTTGGCGAGGCGGCGGACGCCGCTGCGCTTGCGCGGCAGGTCGCCCACGAGGCCTTCGAGGCGCATCGGCTGAGCGCCGGTGAGGACGAGGTGCGGCGCGTGGCCGCTCGCGCGTTCGAGCGCCTCGGCGGTGTGGGCGTCGGCGGTGGACCACGAGCGGCTGGCGCGGGCGGCGAGCAGCGTCACGTCGGCGTGCGCGAGGAGGCCGAGCGGGAGCGGGGCGTCGAGGACGGGCGGGAGTTCGAGAATGGTGATCTCGGCGCCAGAGGCCGTGTTGCCCGGCACGCCAGAGGCGAGTTCGTCGGGCGTTTCGGTCTCCGGGAATGCGTCGCTCACCTCGTAGGCGGTCGCGCCGCCCTCGGCGTGGGGCGCGAGGTAGCGGACCGACCGGCCTCTGGCGGCGAAGCGCTCGGCCAATCGTGCGGCCACGAACCCGGCGCCCTCGCCGCTCTGGCCGCTGGCGACGACGACGAGTTGCGGCTCCTGCGCGTCGCGCTCGCGGAGGGCGAGGGCCACGTTGCGGAGGAACTGGGCGTCGAGCGGCTTGAGCAGCGTCTCGGTCGCGGGGGCGACGGGGTAGGCGCCCGCCAGAGGCAGGCCCGACACCTCGGCGGCGCGCTCGGGCGTCCGCATCGACTGGTCCAGGATCTCGACGCCGAGCAGGCTGCCGACGCAGAGCACCAGGCCCGCCATGAACGCCACCGCGACGAGCAGCGGGCGCTTGGACGAGAGCGGGCGCGCGGGCCGCTCCGGCGCCGCGACCACGTCGAGGTTGGCGGACTGCTCCAGGCTCTTCTGGCGCATCCGCGCGAGGTTGAGGCTCTGGAGCATCTCCATGTAGGTGCCCTCGGCGATGTCGACCTCGCGCTCCAGGCTGTTGAGCGTCGAGCCCAGCGGCGCGAACACGTCGTAGACGCGCTGGTACTCGTCGCGCCTCTGGCGGAGAACGGCGAGGCGCGCGCGGCCCTCGGTCACGGTCGTGGCGTGCTCCAGCCATGCGCCCGTGAGGGTGCTGCGCGAGACGCCCTGCTCGGAGTGCGTGAGCCGGTGGAGGCCGCGGACGGCGCTGTCGAGTTCGGCGCGGAGGCTGTCGACCGTCGCGGTGTCGGCGGCGCCAGAGGCGGGGGCTTTCTCGCCGGGGGCGGCGGGGATCGCGATGGCTTCGGCGCGGGCGAGGCGGGCCGTCGCGGCGGAGAGGGCGCGGCGCTGCTCGGCGACGGACTCGCTCTGGATCAGCACGGCCTCGCGCTCGCTCAGGCGGCGCTCGGTATCGCGCAGGGCGCCTTCGGACGCGGCCAGCGCCATCTGCTCCTGCTGCACCTCGTGATCAAGCTGCTCTTTCTGCGAGGCGACGTACTTGGTCTGCTCGTAGTAGTTGATGATCCGGTTGCGCACGCCAAAGTCGCGCATCCCGCTGACCGCGCTGCGCAGCGACTGGTTGGCGACGGCCGTCTCCTCCTCGAAAAAGGCCACGATGTCGCTCGTCTCGCGCGTCTTCATCTCGCGGAACTCGGTGACCACCTGGTCGAGAAGGATCTGGAGCGTGACCTGCGCCAGCGTGGCGTCCGGCGCGTTGTAGCGCACCTCCACCATGTCGGAGTTGCCGACGCGGTTGGCCTGGATCGCGCCCTGGAGCGTGCTCACGTTGAACGGCGAGGGGTCGACGTAGAGCGCGGCGTAGACGGGGCTCTCGATCTCGTTCTTCTGCGCCGCGAAGCGCGTGTAGGTCGCCTCGGTAGACGCGCGTCCGCCTCTGGCGGCGACGGTCCGAACCAAGCCTGTGGCCTCCTGTGCGTCGTAGTCCTCCAGGCGCAGCTCGCCAGAGGCTTCCATCGCGAGAAGCGTGAGCGCGACGTGCTCGACGGCCCGGCGGCTCTTGATGAGCTGGATCAGGTTGTCGAAGGCGGTCTGCGTGGTCAGGTAGTCGGCGCGGGCGCCGTTCTCGGAGTCGATGGAGTAGCCGGAGACGAAGCCGGTGTAGAGCGTCGCGGAGGCGGCGTACTCGCGGGGCAGATCGCGCGTGGCCCAGAAGGCCGCGGCGGCCATCGCCAGAGGCACGAGCACGAGGAGAGCGGCGTGGCGGCCGAGCAGCCGCAGGAACTGGAGCAGGCTCATCGGGACGCGGCGGCGAGGGTGGCGAGCGGCGTGCCGCAGAAGACTTCGAGCTGCGCGTAGGCGGTCAGGTAGTCGGTCCGGGCGGTCTCGTAGGCCGCTTCGGACTCGGCGGCGATCTGGTCCACGCGCGCCAGCTCGGAGACGGGGATGTCGCCCTGCACGAACTCGGACTCGGCCATCGTGAGGTGCGTCCGCGCCGACTCCATCCCACCGGAGCGGACGCCGACGAGGCGGTAGGCCAGCTCGGTCTTGCGGTAGAGCGCGATGATGACGAGGTCGAGTTCTTCGTCGGCCTCGGCGCGCCTCTGGCGGGACTGCTCCAGCTCGGCCTCGGCCTGTCGGGCTTCGTGCTTGCGGCCCATGAAGTCGTAGAGCGAGACGCGGACGCTCAGGCCGACGGTCGTCCCCAGGCTGAGCTGGTCCACGATGGCGTTGCCGTACGTCCCGGCCGAGGCGCCCACGTTGACGCCGATGTTGTCGGACCACGCGCGGCGCGTGCGGTCGAGCTGCGCCTCGTTTTTGGCGACCGTGGCGTCGGCGTAGCGGAGCGTGGGCGACTGCGCGCGCACGGCGCCGAGCACGGCGTCGAGCGGCGGGAGGACGGGCAGCTCCTGGGCGCCAGAGGCGGTAGCGCAGAGGAGTGCGAGCGAGAGGAGAAGCGAGCGTGTCATCGAGGTGTGGTTGGCTGACCGCTCGCAACGTCCCCTTTCCTCTCTCTCTCCCGGCCCGGCTTTCGACGAACGCGGCGCCGGCTTCGACGAACGCGGCCTCTGGCGCGGCGGCCGGGGCGCGCGATGGGGTCCTCTGGCGCCAGAGGCGTGTGGCGCCGCGGTGGCGCGTGGCTCCCCCCCGCTCCGCTCGCCCGTTGGTCGCGAAGCTGTCCCCCTTGGCAAGGGGGACAATCCACGCCGAGGTCGCCCCGGCATAGTGGTGGGTTGGAACAGCCGATCTGGATTGTCCCCTCCCCGAGGGGGACCGTTCGGCCGCCGTCCAGGCGCGTCGAACAGGGGGTACGCCCAGCCGAGCATGGCGCCACGCCAGAGGCTCTCTTCCGGGCGTCTGCCTTCCCCTACAGCGTCATCCCCGCGAAGGCGGGGATCCAGAGTACCGGGAACGACTCTCAGGCTGGCCTCTCGGTCCAGGACGCGCGCCAGAGGCGGCTTCGCCGCGTGCATTCCCCTCCCTGCCACGCCAGAGGCCTCTGGCGACACCAGTGCTCATCACTCTGGATTCCCGCCTGCGCGGGAATGACGGATGTGAGAGGGGCGGCAGGCACATCAACGCTTTTCGCGAGAGCGCGGCCGTGCGTCGCCCTCCCCCGGCCCCTCCCGTCCGGGAGGGGAGGAACGGCTGGGCCTCTGGCGCCAGAGGCGGGTTAGCTCCGAGTTGGTCTCGGCCTCTCCTACGCACCTCCTCCCCCAGACGGGGGAGGCCGGGAGGGGATGACCGGGCGAGCGCGATGGAGGCCTCTGGCGCCGTGTGGGGTCGCCCTCACCCCAGCCCTTTCCCAATGAGAGAGGAGGACACATAGAGCCTCTGGCGCCAGAGGCGTAAAAGGCATGCGGGCGGCCATCCGTAGACGGCCGCCCGCGGGCGCGCTGAGCCGGGCAGGTGGTGCTGCCCGGCCCTTCCCGGAGGTCGTGGTGCTTCCGGGCCGCGCGCCGCTCGGGGAGGTCAGCCAACCTCCCGAGAGGGGGCGGCTACGGGAGCGTCAGCACGCCGGTCTCTGAGATGGTGAAGGAGGAGAGGGCCTCTGGCGCCAGAGGCGCGGAGGTCTCGGCGTCCAGGGTGCACGCCTCTGGCGTGGGGCGGCCGATGGAGCGGTAGGCGAAGCCCGCCTCCACCATCTGCGCGGGCTCGAAGACGTTGCGGCCGTCGAAGACGAGCGGCGTGCGCATGGACTCGCGGACGCGACCGAGATCGGGGCGGCGGAACTCGGGCCACTCGGTCGCCACGATGAGCGCGTCGGCGCCAGAGGCGGCGGCGTAGGCGCTCTCGGCGTAGCGCAGCGTGCCGGTGCCCGCCAGAGGCTCGCGGGCGAACGTGGCGCGCGTGGTCTCGATGGCCTCGGGGTCGAAGGCGACGACCTCGGCGCCGCGCGAGACGAACTCGCGGATGAGCACGTGGGCGGGCGCCTCGCGCACGTCGTCGGTGTGCGGCTTGAAGGCGAGGCCCCAGACGGCGATGCGGCGTCCGTCGAGGCGGCCTCTGGCGTCGGCGAGCGTGTCGAGGACGGGCGGGACGAGGGTCTTTTTCTGGTCCTCGTTCACGTCCAGGACCGACTTGAGGATGCGGAACTCGTAGCCTTCTTCGCGCGCTGTGCGGTGGAGCGCCTGCACGTCCTTGGGGAAGCAGCTTCCGCCGAAGCCGATGCCGGCGTAGAGGAATTTGGGACCGATGCGGCTATCGGTCCCGATGCCTCGGCGCACGTGGTCCACGTCGGCGCCGACGCGGTCGCAGAGGTTCGCGATCTCGTTCATGAACGTGATCTTGGTCGCCAGAAGCGCATTCGCGGCGTACTTGGTCATCTCCGCGCTGGCCTCGTCCATCAGGATGATGGGGTTGCCGGAGCGGACGAACGGCTGGTAGAGCCGGTGCATGGTCTCGGCGGCGCGCGGCGACGACGTACCGATCACGACGCGCTCGGGCTTCATGAAGTCCTCCACGGCGGCGCCCTCGCGCAAAAACTCCGGGTTGCTCACCACGTCGAAGTGGACGCCAGAGGCCAGTCCGTGCGCCTCGACGGCGGCCGTCACGCGGGCGGCGGTCCCGACGGGCACGGTGCTCTTGTCGACGAGCACCTTGTAGCCCCAGTGCGGGTTGGCCGCCAGAAGCTGACCGATGTGGTCGGCGACGCCGAGCACGTACTGGAGGTCGGCGCTGCCGTCCTCGGCGGGCGGCGTGGGAAGCGCGAGAAAGACAACGTCGGCGGGCTCCAGAGCGTCCGCGAGATCGGTCGTGAAGGTGAGGCGGTTCTCGCGGATGCCGCGCTCAAAGAAGACCTCCAGGCCGGGCTCGTAGATGGTGAGGCGCCCGTTCTGGAGCGTGGTGACCTTGTCCACGTCGATGTCGACGCAGGTGACCTGGTTGCCCATTTCGGCGAAGCAGGTGCCTCCGACGAGGCCGACGTATCCGGTTCCGATGACGGCGATGTTCATGGTTTGATCTGGCTGAGGTGTTGGCTGAATGCGGGTGTGTGGGGGCCTCTGGCGGCCCGGTCGGGTCTAGACGTTTTCGCTCTGGAAGAGCGCGGGGACGGTCTTGGCGATGAGGCGGAGGTCGAAGCCGAGGCCGTGGCTCTCGGCGTAGGTGTTGTCGAGCGCGATGCGCTCCTCTGGCGAGACCTCGCCGGTCCCGCGCTGGGTCACCTGCCAGAGGCCGGTGAGGCCTGCGGGCGCCATCCAGCGCGCGCCGTCGCCGTCGGCGGTGAGCTGCTCGGCTTCGTAGAGCGGCAGCGGCCGGTTGCCGACGAGCGACATATCGCCGAGGAGGATGTTGACCAGCTGCGGCAGTTCGTCGATGCTGGTGTTGCGGAGAAAGCGGCCGACGCGCGTGATGCGCGGGTCGTCCTGCAGCTTGAAAAAGGCCGGGCCCGCGTTCTGGCGGCGGCGGTGCTCCGCCTCGCAGATCACCTCGCCTCCGTCGCCGACGAGGACGGGCGAGCACGTCGCGCCCTCCTCCAGAGCGGCGCACGCGGCGCATCCCTCGCCAGAGGCCTCTGGCGCGTCGGCCTCGGCGGCGTACTGGTTGAGGTGCGCGAGGTCCTTGAGCCGCTGGTCGGCATCGGGGTACATCGTGCGGAACTTGAAGAGGCGGAAGCGGCGGTAGCCCGCGCCGACGCGCCACGAGGCGTAGAAGACGGGGCCGCTGGACTCCAGCCGGATCGCGAGGGCGGCGAGGAGCAGGACCGGCGAGAGGACGAGCAGCGCGGACGCGGAGGCGGCGACGTCGAAGGCGCGCTTGGCGAGGCTGGGGCGGGGCGAGATCATGGGAGCGGGAGCAGGGCCTCTGGCGCCAGAGGCGGACTAGGTGCGCGGAGCGCCAGAGGCTGCGGTGGTGGGCTAGCGGCCGAAGAGGTGGGCCGTGTCGCGGTGGCCGGGGAGGTCGCGGTACCAGTCGGGCGAGGTGGCGCCGCCGGAGCGGGCCCAGGACACGAAGCGGAGGTGCCCGGCGTCGAGCGGGGCGCGCTCCATCGGATAGACGAAGGCCTCGGGGAGGTGGAGCGCCCAGGGCAGGCCTTCGGCGGTGACGTAGGTGCTGCTGGTTCCGGTCGCGGTCGCGTCGGAGGACGTGCCGAAAAGGCTGGCGTCGGCGCGGGCGGTGGGCTGGCGTCCGGGCAGGTGGACCTCGCGGCCTCTGGCGCCGTCGACGACGAGGAAGAGGTCCAACTCGTCCAGCTCAAGTGACTCGACGGTGACGGGCGAGGCGAGCGTGATGCGGACGGTCACGCTGCCGGGCTCGACGCGCGGCGCGCCGGCCTCGGTGTTGACGAAGTAGCCGCCGGGACGCTGCACGAGGGCGTAGGAGTCGTCGAAGAGTGGGATCACGGCGGAGCCGCTGCCGCTCTCGACGCCGTTGCCGCCGACGGCGAACACGCCGCGGTCGAGCCTCGCGCCAGAGGCGGACTGCACGGCGCCCGGCGCCAGGGGCAGCGCGAGGGCGAGCCCGTTGCAGTAGCCCGCGCCGATGGCCTGCACGGTGATCTCGGCGTCGATGCGGGTCGCGCGGTTCTGCGCGTCGAGCCCGACGGTGAGGTGATAGTCGGCGACGAGATCGTTGAAGTCGTAGTCGCCACGGCCGGGCCACAGGTCCTCGAAGGCGACGGAGCCGCTCACGCCCTCGGCGGGGAGATGGAGAAGCGCGGAGACGGCGGGGTCGTACGGGTCGGCGTCGAGGTCGTTGAGCACGCCGTCGCCGTCGGTGTCGGCCGTGGGGTCCTGGCCGGGGTCGGTGACCGAGGGCACGTCACCGCTGTCGATCGCTTCGACGGGGTTGGCGGAGACGTAGAAGACGGCGTCGTTGAAGTCCTGGTCGCAGCGGAACGGGATGTCGTCGCGGCGCACGTCTTCGAAGCTGAGCAGCATCAGCTCGCGCTCGGCATCGCGCAAGAGGACGTTGTGCTGGCGCAGCGACGGGTCGGGCTCGGGGTTGAAGTCGGCGTTGGAGTAGACGAGGTGCGTGCCTGCGCCGACCGTGCTGCCGGTCCAGCCGTTGGCGACGAGCACCCAGCCGATGCCGGTCCCGGCGGGGAAGCGGCCGAGGTGCACCTTGTCGCCGGCGTAAAGGCCGCCGCCGCTGCCCGCAAAGGAGACGTTCGGGAAGATGAGCGTCTGCGTGTCGATCTCGTCGGCCGACTGCGGCGGCGCGGATGCGTCGTAGGTGTAGTAGCCCAGCGAGTTGCGCCAGCCCGCGCCCTCGTGGACGAATGTGACCCACACGTCGGCCTCTTGCGTGACGAGGATGTCGGTCTCGTTGCCGCTGGCGAGGTACTCGGGGTGCGCGGTCGGGACGGGGGCGTTCTCGGGGAGGCTCGCGTTGAGCGTGGCGAGAAGGCCGGCGTCGATGCGATCGCGGGTCGGCATCAGGTAGTCCGGCACGCCGCTGGCGTCCCAGCCGCCGAGCGTGGCGAAGCCCGCGCTCTTGGCCGCGCCAGAGGCCACGTTCGCGCCTCTGGCGCGGGCGGGCGGCGCGCCGCCGATCACGGCCGACGCGCGGTCGCCGGAGACGGCGAGTTCGACCTCGGAGGGGAGGCCGATATAGCGGGGCCGCGCGAGCAGCGTGGCCTGGTCCGTCGGTAGCGCGAGGGTGAGGCGGAGCGTGCCGTCGGTCCCGGTGATGCCGGTCGCGAGGCGCGCGCTGTCGGGGGTCGCGATGTCGACCGGGACGCCCGCCAGAGGCCCGCCGGTGTTGTCCAGCGCGCGGAGGCTGACCTCGACGGCGCGCGTCGTGGCGTAGTCGAAGCCGGCCGGGACGCGGAGGTCGGTGAGGCTCTCGCCGGAGCCCTGCGCCTCTGGCGCGGTGGCGTCGCAGCCGACGAGGCTGGCGGCGAGGACGAGAAGAGAAAGGGCGTAAACGGCGCGGTCGAGCATGGCGGGTGGTGTCTGGAGCAGGCCACAGGGCGCGACCTCTGCCCGCAGACTCCGGCTCGTCCCGCCCTTTCCCGCCGCCGCTTCGACGAACGCCGCCTCGGTTCGACGAACGCGCCTCTGGCACCGACGAACACGCGCGGGTCAGGTGCTCCGGGGCGCGCGCCTCTGGCGCCAGAGGCCTGGACGGCCGCCCTCGCCCCTACGAGTACCCGTAGGGGCGTACCGCGTACGCCCTCTCCCCAGGATGGCGCTCCCTCGCCAGAGGCCTCTGGCGCCAGAGGCATGTCTTCCGTGCGCCTCTCTCACCCACAGCGTCATCCCCGCGCAGGCGGGGATCCAGAGTACCGGGAACGCCCCCCTGACTACTCTCGCGGCTCAGGACGCGCGCCAGAGGCGGTCCCGATACGGCTTTTCCCTCCCTGCACCGCTAGAGGCCTCTGGCGAGATGAGAAGTCGCCACCCTGGATGACCTGCGGTGACGCTGCGCGGTCCCGCCTTCGCGGGAATGACGTAGGGAAGGAAGCGGCGGGCCCTCACGGCGATCCTTCGGGGCGCCCCTCACACCGCGGCCTCTGGCGCCAGAGGCTACCGAGACGCACCGGACGGGCCCTCTGCCCATCCCGCATCCCTGCGCGGAACGCGCCCATCCCCCATCCCTCCCCCTACCCCAGGCGGCGGAACAGGTTGTCGATCCGCGCCATCAGCTCCTCCGGGTTGAACGGCTTGACCACGAAGTCGTCCGCGCCGAGGCGGAGGCAGCGGATGCGGTCCTCGCTCTTGTCGCTGCCCGAGAGGATGAGGATCGGCAGGCGCTCCGTGCGCGGGTCGGCCCGCACGGCCTCGGTGAACCCGAAGCCATCGAGGCCGGGCATCTGGAGGTCCGCGACCACGAGGTCCGCGCGTCCCTCGCCAGAGGCCTCTGGCGCGAGGAGCCAGTCGCGCGCCGCCGCGCCGTCGGCCTTGGTGACCACGGCGTAGGAGGCGCCCACGGCGCGCTCCAGGAAGGCCAGCATGATCGGGTCGTCGTCGACGAGGAGAACGGTGCGGGCGGAGGCAGACATACGAAGAGGTGAGGATGCCCTCTAGTTTACCCCGAACCGGCCGATGCTCTATCGGTCCTCCCTTCGCCATGCCGCTGTCTCCCCGCCTGCTGTACGACCTCGCGCTCGCCGCCAGAGGCTCGCTCGCCCCACAGGCTGTCTGGGACACCTTCTCGGCGGCCCTCGCCGAGCACCTGGGCGTCGACGCCGCAGCGGTCTGGCTCGACGGCGACGACGCGCCCGCCTACCGTCACGGCGACGCGCTCGCCCGCCCCGAGGCCTCTGGCGCCAGAGGCCCGGCGGTCGGCACGGCCGTGTTCAGGCTGGAGGGCGTCGGCACGCTCGCGATGCGGAGCCCTGAGTTGGATGCCGAGAGCGTGGCCGATCTCTCCGAGGTCGTGGAGGCGTTCGGCCGCAGCTTCGGCGCCGCGTCCGCGCACGACACCATGTGCCGCCAGGCGAGCCGGAGGCTCGACACCGCGACCGAGCACCGTCTCGCGGGCGAGCGCCTCGCGGCGCTGATCCGCACGAGCCCCGCCGCCGTCCTCGTCGAAAACGCCGAGCGCCACGTCACGCTCGCCAACCAGTCCTTCTGCACGCTCTTCGGCATCCCCGCCCCGCCAGAGGCCCTCGTCGGCATGGACTGCGCCGTGGCGGCGGAGGAGACGGCGCAGCTCTTCGCCGATCCGCAGGCGTTCCTGGACGGCGTGGACCGGCTTCTGGCGGCGCGCGAGACCGTCACCGCCGAGCCTCTGGCGCTGGCTGACGGGCGCATCCTGGAGCGCGACTACGTGCCCATTTTGCTCGACGGCGACTACGAGGGCCACCTGTGGGAGTACCGCGATGTGACGGACCGGCACCAGACCGCGACCGCGCTCGACGAACTCCGCGAGTTCTACGAGTCCATCCTGGAGTCGATGCCCGCGCAGCTCGCCTCCTTCGCCCCCGACGGGCGCTACCTGTACGTCACGCCGAGTGCCATCCGCGACCCCGAGGTCCGCAAGGCGATTACGGGCCTGACGGACGAGGACTACGCGCTCATCCGCGGCCTCCCGCCAGAGGTCCCGCGCAAGCGGATGCAGACCATCCGCGACGTGGCCGCCTCCCAAGAGCCGGTCGAGTTCGAGGAGTCGTTCCGCACGCGCGAGGGCGAGATGCGGCACTTCGTCCGCTTCGTCTCGCCCGTGCTCGACGACGAGGGCCGCACAGCGCAGGTGCTCGGCTACGGGCTCGACATCACCGACCGGAAAAAGGCCGAAAACGCCCTCGCCGCCAGCGAAGCCCTCAAGCGAGGCCTTTTCGAGACCGCGCTCGACGCCGTGCTCACCATCGACCGCGAGGGGCGGCTCGTCGAGTTCAACCCCGCGGCCGAGCAGACGTTTGGCTTCGACGCCGAGGACGTGATCGGCGAGGTCATGGCGGACCTCATCATCCCGCACCGCTTCCGCGAGGGGCACGCCAGAGGCATGGCGCACTACCTCGCCACTGGCGAGGGGCCGGTCCTGGGCAAGCGCATCGAGCTGTTCGCCATCCGCGCCGACGGGAGCGAGTTCCCCATCGAGCTCGCCATCAACCCCGTGCAGGTGGACGAGGAGCGCGAGGTGTTTACCGCCACCGTCCGCGACATCACCGAGCGCAAGGCCGCCGAGGACGCGCTCCGCAAAAGCGAGGCCCGCCTGCGCCTCGCGCTCGACGTGGCCGACCTCGGCACGTGGGACCGCACGCCAGAGGGCGAAGGCGACTGGGACGCGCGCTGCCGCTCCATCTTCGGCGTCCCGGAGGACGGGCCTCTGGCGTTCGACGTCCTCCGCGAGCGCATCCACCCGGACGACCGCGACGAGGTGGACCGCCGCCTCGCGCATGCCTTCACGCCCGAGTCCGAGGGCGCCTACGAGGCCGAGTACCGCGTCGTGTGGGACAGCGGCGAGATCCGCTGGGTGTCCGTCCGCGGCCTCGTTCTCTTCGACGAGGCGACGCAAGAGGCCGTCCGCTTCGTGGGCACGGCGCAGGACGTGACCGAGCAGCACCACGCCGCCGAAGCGCTCGAAGCCAGCGAGCGCCGCTACAAGCAGCTCGTGGAGCACAGCCAGGACGTGATCTACCGCGCCGACCTCTCGGGCGTGTTCACGTTCGCCAACGTGGTCGCCACCCGCCTGACCGGCTACGACGAGAGCGACCTGCTCGGCATGCCCTTCTGGGACCTCGTCGCCCCCGAGCACCGCGCCGAGACCGTGGCGTTCTACGCCCGGCAGGTGGCCGACCGCGAGCCCAACACGTACCTCGAGTTCCCCGTTATCACGGCCTCTGGCGAGACGCTGTGGTTTGGCCAGAACGTGCAGCTTATCGAGGAGGACGGCGAGGTCGTCGGCATTCAGGCGCTGGCACGCAACGTGACCGACCGCCGCCGCGTGATGGACGAGTTGGTCCTGGCGCGCGAGACGGCCGAGCGCGCCATGCGCGCCCGCGAGGAGTTCCTCGCCAACATGAGCCACGAGATGCGGACGCCGCTCAACGCCGTGATCGGCATGGGCGCGCTCCTGCGCGAGACCGAGCTAAATGGTGAGCAGCGCCATTTTCTCCAGGCGCTCTCGTTCTCCGCCGAGCAGCTTCTGGCGCTCATCAACGACCTGTTGGATGTCGCCAAGATCGAGTCGGGCCAGATCCAGTTCGAGCGCGTGCCCTTCCACCTTCGCGAGGTCGTGGACGGCGTGGCGGACGCGGTCCGCTTCCGCGCCGAGGAGAAAGGCCTGGACATGCAGATCGAGGTCGACGAGACCGTGCCCGGCCACCTCGTCGGCGACTCGGTCCGGCTCAGCCAGATCCTGCTCAACCTGCTCTCCAACGCCGTCAAGTTCACCGAGCGGGGACGCGTCGAGCTTCGCGTCTCGCCCGAGACTTCCGCGCCAGAGGCCGGCGGGGACGGCCGTGCGCCAGAGGCCTCTGGCGAGCGCGTGCGGCTCCAGATCGAGGTGGAAGACACCGGCGTCGGCATCCCGGCGGACAAGGTCGCGGCCGTCTTCGAGCGCTTCTCCCAGGCGCGGACCGACACCACGCGCCGCTTTGGCGGGACGGGCCTCGGCCTCGCCATCGTCAAGGAGCTGACCGAGCGGCAGGGCGGGACCGTGGAGGTCACCAGCCGCGAAGGTCGCGGCAGTTGCTTTACCGTCACGCTGGAGTTCGCCATCGCGCACGACGCGCCAGAGGCCCACTTCGAGGAGGAGGCCGACCTCGGCGGCTCGCGCATCCTGCTCGTGGAGGACAACGCACTCAACCAGTTCGTCGCCCGGCGGATGCTGGAAAGCTGGGGCGCGACCGTGGACGTGGCCGAGAACGGCCGCGAGGGCGTGGAGGCGGTGCACGCGGCCTCTGGCGAGGGCGATCCCTTCGGGCTCGTGCTGATGGACATCCAGATGCCGGAGATGGACGGTTTCGAGGCTACGCGTCGCATCCGCGAGACGTTCGGCTCGGACGCGTTGCCCATCCTCGCGCTGACCGCCTCGGCGCTCGTCGAGCAGCGGGACCAGATGGACGAGGCCGGGATGGACGGGCTCTTGCTCAAGCCCTTTAAACCCGAGCACCTGCGCCGGACGGTCGCGGCCTTTCTCGGGCGCGGCGGCGCGCCGCCAGAGGCCGAGGCGCCAGAGTCCCTCGTGGACCTCTCCACGCTGGAGGACAACGTGGAGGGCGACCAGGAGTTCATCCGCCGTGTGGTGGAGCTGTTCGTCGACCTCGTGCCGGAGATCGTGACGACGCTCGAAGTCGCGCTCGCCAGCGACGATCTTCCGGCCATCGCGACGGCGGCGCACAAGCTCAAGTCCTCCGCCGGTATCCTCGGCGCGACGGGCCTGCACGCGGCGCTGGACGAGATCGAGACCCTCGCGATGGAGGGCCAGCCCGCCCGGCTCCCCACGCTTATCGAGGCCGCCATCGGCACCGCGGGCGCGACCATCGACGAGCTCCACTTCCGCTTTCCCTTCGACCCATGACCTGCCTCGTCGCCGACGATGACCCCGTCGCCCGCGCTCTCGTCGAGCGGTTCGTGCAACGCCACGACGCGCTCACGCTCGTCGCCGCGTGCGAGGACGCCATCGAGGCCGCCAACGTGCTCGCGGCCAAACGCGCCGAAGGGACGCCCGTCGAGTTGGTGTTTCTGGACGTGGAGATGCCCGACATGACTGGCCTGGAACTCGCCGAGGCGCTCGGCGCCGCCGCGCAGCGCCCGCAGGTGGTCCTCGTCACGTCCAAGCGCGAGTACGCCCACGAGGCCTTCGACGCCGAGGTGACCGACTACCTCGTCAAGCCGCCGTCCTACGCCCGCTTCGTCAAGGCCGTCGAGCGCGCCCTCGCGCGCCAGGCCACGCCAGAGGCTTCTGGCGAGACCGCGCCGGCCTCTGGCGCCGACCCCGACGTGCTGTTCGTCAAGGCCGACGGCAAGCACGTCCGCATCGACCTGCGCGAGACGCCGTGGATCGAGGCGCAGAAGGACTACGTGCTGTTCCACACGCCCGAGCGCGAGCACCTCGTGCACGTGACCATGAAGGCGCTGGAGGCGCGCCTGCCCGACGCCTTCGCGCGCGTCCACCGCTCCTACTTCGTGCGGCTGGACCACATCGGCGATATCGACGACTCGTCGGTCGTGATCGGCCGCAAGGTGATCCCCGTCGGCGCGACGTACCGCGCGCGGCTGCTCGACCGGCTGAACACGCTCTAGCCTCTGGCGAAGACCGGGCCTCTGGCGCCAGAGGATCGGACGCAGGGGAAAGACGGGCAGGGACCCGTTTCGCGACGCAAGTCCGGGAACGCCAGGTCTAAACCGTCTACTCAACCCAGCTTGTTGTCATCGCGAGAAGCCCGTTCGGCTGCGCTCAGGGCAGGCTCCGTGACGTGGCGATCTGGCGCCTCAGCGCTTGCCTGCACGAGATTGCCGCGCTTCGCTCGCAATGACACTGGTTTTGGTAGGGTGCCTTAGTCGCGGACGGAGAACGGGACGCGGAAGGCGTCCTCGGCCCAGCGGAGCGAGAGCACGCCTCCCTCACCGCCAGAGGCCTCCACGTCGATCGTGAACGCTTCCGTGCTGGCGTCCAGGGACTGCCGCTGCATGGGAACGCGGCCCAGATCCTGCGATTCGTCGTACCGGTTGCCGTTCTGGCCGGTCTCGCGGTTGACGATCAGCGTTCCGCCATCGGGCTGCGGAATCGAGAACAGGGTATAGGTGCCCGCGGGGACCGTGAGCGCGTCCGCGCCCTCGCCGAGCACCAGGTCGCGGTCCGTCGTCAGGTGCGTGGCCTGGTTGGCGCCGGTCCGCCAGAGGTCGCCCCAGGAGACGAGCGCGCCCCAGATGTTGCGGTCGCGGCGGAGCGGCTGCCCGTAGTCCACAGAGATCGTGGCGCCCGCCACCTCAGCGACGGTCTCGCCCCGCCCGGACAGCGCGCCGACCGATTGCCCGGCGGCGTCCATCTCGGCCCAGCGCGTAGCGGCCTGCTCTACCTCCACATCGCCGACGCGGGTGACGACGAGCGCGCGCGTGGTCTGGCCCGCATCGAGCGAGACGAGGCGGCCTCTGGCGTCGGCCTCGACGGTCATCGGGCCGCGGAAGGGGTGCCGCACGGTGACGGCCCCGTCATCCTGCACGTCACTCGTGAACGCGACGAGGCCGCGCGAGGTGAACAGCGGCTGGTCCAGCGGTCCGCCCGCCTCGACGGCGCGCTCCACCATGATCTCGAACGGCCAGTGCACCATGTCGATAAACGGGAGCGCCCGCTCCGTCAGCGCGACCATCCGGACGGTCTCGGGCTCGTCCGTCGGCCGCTGCGTTACGCGGAGGCTGTCGCCAGAGGGCTCTGCGATCTCGCGGCGCAGGACCTCGTCCGTGAGCGGCTGCCGCGTGACCGCCTCGTAGCGCACGAGGTCGCCGTCTGGACCGAGCACGAGGTCGTACGTCGTGAGCGTGGTGCGCGGCGCCCGCAGCGCGACCGTGGCTGTCATCCCCGTCGGGGTCCGCGCAAAGCGCTCCACCGCGAGGGTGTCCGAGCCCAGGCGCGTGACAAACGCGGCCTCTGGCGCATCGGAAGCCTCTGGCGCGACCGCGGAAGGGGCAGCGCAGGCGACGAGGAACACGAAGAGGAGCGGAGCGAAACGGAGCACGGCGAGAGGGGATCGGTACGGGTCGCCTTTCACTCCGGGCCCACGCCTTCGGGTTCCCGTTCTGGACCACGGCGACCCACTCGGTACCCGCGCCAGAGGCCGACTCGGGCTCTCTTTCAGTGTCATCCCGAGCGAGCGAAGCGACGAGAGATCTCAGCGCGGTCTCTATTCTTGAGCAAACAGTGCCAACGACCCCGTGCCCTCGCGCCGATCCGTCTGGGTGTACATCCTCGCGAGCCGAACCCGGGTGCTCTACACCGGCGTGACGAACAACATCGAGCGCCGGTTGAACGAGCACAGAGAGGGAGCGCCCGGTTCCTTCACGGCGCGCTACCGAGCCCGCCGGCTCGTTCACCTGGAGGAGTATCCAAACGCGCGAGACGCCATCGCGCGGGAGAAGCAGATCAAGGCGTGGCGGCGCGAGAAGAAGCGGGCGCTGATCGAGGCGGAGAATCCAGAATGGCGAGACCTCGCAGCGCCAGAGGCGGAGCGGTAGGCGAGGCGCGAGGCCTCTGGCGGGATCGGCGTTGAGATCCCTCGTCGCTGCGCTCTGTCGGGATGACGCTGTCGGGCGCGCCTGTATCTCTGGCGTCAGAGGCTGTGCGCCCAGAGGCACAAACGCCCCGCCGACCAGAGCCAGCGGGGCGCCACAGGCAAGGCTTCAGTCTGCCAGCGCGGCGGCGATGGCCTGCGCCAGAGGCGTCGTCGGGCGCCCGATGAGGCGGCTCAGCGTGTGGCTGTCGTCGTAGAGCGCGCCCTCGGACGCGGCGGCGTCGGATTGCGCGATCATCGCGGCCACAGGCGCGGGCAGGCCCATGCCTTCGAGCGCGCCGCGGTAGTCCGCCTCGGGCATGTTGCGGTACGCCACCTCGCGCCCCGACTGACGGGCGACCTCTGCGGCGTACTCCGCCATCGTGAAGGCCTCGTCGCCAGCCAGTTCGTAGACCTCGCCTGCTGGATCGTCGGCGGTGAGGACGGCAGCGGCGGCGGCAGCGTAGTCGGCCCGCGTGGCGGGCGTCAACCGCGCGTCGCCCGCGCTTCCCAGTACGGCGCCGTGCTCAACGGCTGCGCCGATGGAGCCGGTGTAGTTCTCGATGTACCAGCCGTTGCGGAGCACCGTGTACGGGACACCGCTCTCGGCCAGGTAGGCTTCTGTCTGGCGATGCTCCTCCGCGAGTCCCAGAGCTGACGTGTCGGCGTGGAGCAGGCTCGTGTACACGATGAGGCCGACGCCAGAGGCCTTCGCAGCGTCGATCACGGCGCGGTGCTGCGGCACTCGCTTGCCGATCTCGCTGGCGGAGATGAGCAGCAGGCGGTCGACGCCCTCGAAGGCTGTGGCCAGCGTCTCAGGGCGGTCGTAGTCGCCCTCGCGGACCGAGACGCCGAGAGTGGCTGCGCTCTCAGGATCGCGCGCGATAGCGACGATCTGGTCAGCCGGAACGCGGGTGAGGAGGTCGGAGATGACGAGGCGGCCGAGTTGGCCGGTCGAACCGGTGATGGCAATCATGAGTGGGGGGGATGTGGATTTGCAAACCTAGGGCCCATGCTTACTTTTGGGAAGTACATACAGAACCGTAAGCGACATGCCTGACACTGTTTTCATCTCCGGCGCCCTCTCCGATGCCGTTCAGCGCGGGGACGTCCTGAGTGCCGATTGCCCCTCGCGTCCGGTCCTGCGCCGCGTGACGAACCGCTGGGGCGTCGTCGTGCTGCTCGCGCTCGCGTCGGGTACGCACCGCTTCAGCGAGCTTCGACGGAAGGCGAACGGCATCAGCGAACGGATGCTGGCGAAGACCCTCCAGGACCTGGAATCCGACGGGTTCGTGGATCGCGTGGCCTACCCGGTGGTGCCACCGCACGTGGAGTACAGCCTGACGCCGCTGGGCCAGGAGTTGCTGCCCCACGTGGCCGGGCTGGCGGACTGGGTCGAGAGCAACATCGGCCGCATCCTCGCGGCGCAGGCCGAGAGCGAGTAGGCCTCTGGCGACCCCTCGCGCCTCTGGCGACCCCTCGCGCCTCTGGCGACCCCTCGCGCCTCTGGCGACCCCTCGCGCCTCTGGCGACCCCTCGCGCCTCTGGCGACCCCTCGCGCCTCTGGCGACCCCTCGCGCCTCTGGCGCCAGAGGCCATGCGCACAGCGGACCACGAAAAACGCCCCGCCGGCCGGAGCCAGCGGGGCGCAGATCAGCAGACGCCAGAGGCCTCTGGCGCGAGCGGCTCTAGTTGGAGCCGACCTCCTTGGCCACCTGCGGCGGCGCGGTGGCGGCGCCGTCGCCAGAGGAGACCGGGTTGCCGAGCGGCGTGAAGGCCTGCACGCCCGTCAGCTCGCGGCCGAGGATGAGGCCGTGGATGTCGTAGGTGCCCTCGTAGGTGTTGACCGATTCGAGGTTGACCATGTGGTGGATCACGCGGTACTCGCCGGTGATGCCGTTGCCGCCCATCATGTCGCGCGCGATGCGGGCGATGTCGAGGGCGGTGCCCACGTTGCGGCGCTTGGCTAGCGAGACCATGCTCGGGTGGCCCTTGCCCTGGTCGCGGAGGTCACCGAGACGCCACGCCAGAAGCTGCATCTGCGTGATGTCAGTCAGCATGTTGGCCAGCTTGGTCTGGATGAGTTGCATGGAGCCCAGCGTGTGGCCGAACTGCTTGCGCTCGTTGACGTACGTCCGCGCGCGGCGGAAGCAGTCCTCGGCGGCGCCGACGGCGCCCCACGAGATGCCGTAGCGGGCATTGTTGAGGCACATGAACGGCCCCTTGAGGCCGCGGATGTCCGGGAACGCGTTGGCCTCGGGGATGAACACGTCGTCGAAGACCATCTCGCCGGTGACGCTGGCCCGGAGGCTCATCTTGTTGTGCGTCTTGGGCGCCGTGTAGCCGTCCATGCCCTTCTCGACGAGGAAGCCGCGGATGACGCCGGGGTCGTCCTTGCTCTCCTTCGCCTTGGCCCAGACCACGCCCACGTCCGCCAGAGGCGAGTTGGTGATCCACATCTTCGCGCCGTTCAGCTTGTAGCCACCGTCCACCTTGAGGGCGGTCGTGATCATGCTGCCGGGGTCGGAGCCGTGGTTGGGCTCGGTCAGGCCGAAGCAGCCGATGAACTCGCCAGAGGCCAGCTTGGGCAGGAAGCGCTCTTTCTGCTCCTCGGTTCCGAAGGCCTCGATCGGGTACATCACCAGTGAGGACTGGACCGACGCGAACGAGCGGTAGGAGCTGTCGACGCGCTCCAACTCGCGCGCGACGAGACCATAGGCCGTGTAGCTCGCGCCCGCGCCGCCGTACTTGGGGTCGACGGTGATGCCGAGAAGGCCCATCTCGCCCATCTCGCGAGGGATCTCCGGGTGGAAGACCTCGTCCTGGTTGCCCTCCAGAGCACGTGGCTCCAGCTTGCTCTGCGCGTAGTCGCGCGCGGACTCCATGATGAGGCGCTCCTCTTCTCCGAGCATGGACTCGAAAAGGAAGGGGTCGTCGAGGTTGAACGGCTGCTTGGCCATGGGTTCGGGGCGGTTTGGGTCGTGTCGGTCTGAAGGTAGTACGAGGCCGCTGGCGGGCGTGTGCCCGGGCGGCGATGCGTATTGCGTGATGCGTAAGGGGAGCCGCCGGGAGCGCCGTGCTTGCCGGAGGCCTCTGGCGCCAGAGGCGAGCGCCCTACTGGCCACTCGCGATTGGCTCCTTCCCCCTTACCCGCGCTGCCAGTTGACGCCGCGGCCGACCTCGGGATCGGGGTAGCTCCACGCGACGGCGCCCTGGTCGCAGGCGTACATGCACGTGCCGCACTCGATGCAGTCCTCGAACTGGAAGTGCACCTTGCCGAGGTCGTCCAGGGTGTAGCAGTTGGCGGGGCACACGTAGGTCGTGCACTTGTGCGGGCAGCCCGAGTTGCA
>NZ_MQWB01000001.1:82833-249150 GCF_002257665.1 Rubricoccus marinus
GTAGGCGGAGCCAGCGGAGCGAAGAAATCGGGCGGGGCCGTACTCGATGCCACCAGATCGCCGCGCTTCGCTCGCGATGGCACCGGTTGCGCGATGACACCGGTTGGGTGGCGCCAGAGGCCTCTGGAGGGGCGCTCTTACGCATCACGCAGCACGCATTACGTAGTACGCATCACTACAGGTGTCGCCCGGCTTTGGCGCCGAGCTTCATGAAGTCCATCAGCTTGATGTGCTTTTTGCGCACGTCGCGGAGGATGCGGGTGGCCTTGCGGGTGGGGCGGTTGTCGACGGTAAAGAACTCCCGCCCGAAATCGCACGCCATTCGGGGCAGCGCGCCGGTCATGTGCGGCGAGTGGAGGAGGTGAACGGCGCCCTGGAAGGCCTTCATGTCCTGCATGACGTAGCTCTCGTCCAGCCTCTGGCGGTAGGGCGCGAGCGCGGCCTTGGAGGTGTCGCCAGAGGCGACGGCGCTGATCGCGGTCTCGGCGGCGAGGATGCCCGTCCGCATGGCGTAGTCCATGCCCTGGATGGCGCGGCCCGCGTTGAGGACGAGGTGCGCGGCCTCGCCCGCGATCATGAGGCCGTCCATCGTGAGGTCGCTCGGCACGCCGCGGATGTCGCCGGTGGAGACGACTTTTGCGCTGTACTCCACGACCTCGCCGCCGCGCACCATGTCGGCCACGGCGGGGTGCTCCTTGAACTCGTTGAGCAGGTCGTACGGCGTGCGGCCGGTCCCCCGCATCGCCTTCATGCCGATCACCAAGCCGACCGAGAGGCTCTCCAGGTTGGTGTAGAGGAAGCCGCCGCCGTCGATGCCGTCGGTCGCGGCGCCGACGAACTCGTTGGTGAGGCCGCTGCGGCCCCGAAGCTGGAAGCGGTCCTCGACGGTCTCGCGCCCGAGGCGGATCACTTCTTTGACGCCGACCGCGACGTGATCGGCGGGCACGTACTCCTTCTCCAGCCCCACCTGCCGCGCGAGAAGGTTGTTGACGCCCTCGGCCAGGATCACGCACTTGGCGCGAAAATCCTCGCCGCCCGCCCGGATGCCTCTGGCGACGCCGCCCTCGACGATCACGCTCTCGACCAGGATGTCGGTCGCGAGGAAGGACTCGTCCGGGTGGTCGCTCTCGCCGATGGCCTCTTCGACCTTGCCCGCGAGCCACGCGTCGAAGCGCGAGCGCAGGACCGTGACGCCGGTGTAGGGCGGCGTGTCGAAGTGGTCGCTCTTGAAGTCCAGCGAGAAGCTCGCGCCGGGGTCCATCAGCGAGAGTCGCCGGTGGTTGACGAACCGCTCCCAGCCCGCGTCCTCCTCTTCCCAGTAATTGGGCACGAGGCGGTTCAGGTCGGTCCCCCAGAGGACGCCGCCCGACACGTTCTTGGCGCCGCTCCACTCGCCCCGCTCCACGAGCAGGAACTTGGCGCCGCCTCTGGCGAGCGTCATGGCCGCCGACAGTCCGGCGATGCCGCCGCCGACGATGATGCAATCGAATTCCTCCTCCATGGGACGCCTCTGCAGAGGCCGGGTTGGTAGAACCGGGAGCGCTTCCATCGCGCTTTCAGTCTCGGGTGAAAGCTAGCGCCAGAGACCGGAGATTGCCGAGGAGATGCACGTTTTGGACCCGCGCCAGAGGCCTCCGCCCGAACACGTGCGCCTCTGGCGCGCGAGGCTGCCTCGTGAAGGGAGGCAACGGATGGCTCAGGCGCGCGCGGCGTGCCGTACGCTGTAGAACTCCACGCCACTCGCCATGACTCGGCTCCTACCCCTCGCGCTTCTTTTCGGGCTCGCCGGTTGCGGCCTTTTCGACGCGTTCGACGCCGACCGCGGCAGCTTTTCCGCCACCGTCCGCGGCGATCAGAGGTTCGACTTGGACGGATCGGCGTACTACGTCCTTGTCCAAGACGACCCGCTCACCACTGGCATCATCCTCACCGACACCGACCTGCCAACCATCGAGTTTCGGTTCGAGGGCGGCTCCGTTCGGGGCACGCTGTACCACATCCCGGCCGATGCGAGCGCCACGTTCGAGCTCGACCGCTACGACGGCGCCCCATATAGGGCCTCTGGCGGAACGGTCGAGATCCTGCGGGTGAGCGATACCGAAGCGGCCGGGGAGTTCTCCTTTACCGCGACGCGCGGCGCGGAGTCGATCACCGTCGAGGGCGAGTTCGTGGCCGAGCGCGAGGCGGAGTAAGGTTCTGGCGCCAGCGCCAGAGGGCGTTTCGCCAGAGGCTACGACGTGGCGGCGGCCTGCCGGCGCTTGCGGTCGAACGTGCGCTGCTGGTCCGTGCCGGGCGGCACCTCGTACGGGTGCGCGGGCAGGTCCACCACGCGGAGCGAAGGCTTGTCTCCGTTCCACTCGAAGCGGGCCGGCGGTCCGTCTACGGGCTCCTCCCCATCGCCGAGGACGAGAACCGTGGTGCCCTGCTCAAGGACGCGGCCGTTGGCACTCGCGAGGCCTCTGGCGCCGGTTCCGGCGGTGGTGCGCCACGGCTCCGCCCAGTCGTAGATCCACTTCGCGTCATCGGTGATCAGGCGCACACAGCCGTGGCTGGCGGGCTCGCCGATGGGCATCCGGTACTGGTGGACGTGGATGCCGCGCTCGTGGTAGAAGTTGAACACCCAGCGCATGCGCCAGCGCTCACCGGGAGGCGAGAGCGTGGAGATGCGGTCCAACTCTTTCCAGTTGAAATTGTAACGGCCCGCCGGCGTCTGGCTGTCGATGGCGCCCGTGTTGACGAGGCCCCAGCGCTCCAGGTCGCCGTTCTCGTACGCAGCCCACGCCTGCACGCCCTTGTCGATGATGAACAGCTTGTCGAACTCGGCCGCGCCCTCGTAGCGGCGCGGAAACGGCGCGTAGGCGCGCGGGTCCAGCCCGAGATGCGTCGGGAGCACGAGCGTATCGCCAATGCTGAGGTCGTTGAGGTAGATGCGGTTGAGGAACTGCACCATCGCGAGGCGCTCCTTGCCCAGGGACTGGTCGCCGTCGCCCGCGGCCCGGTAGAGGTCGGCACGCGCGAAAATGGAGTTGCCCGTCTCGTGGTCCAGCACGTAGGCGTTCCACCCCACCTCGGGGATCTCGGCGAGCTCCTGACGGACGCCGTAGAGCAGTTCACCGATCTCTTCCTGATCGTAGAGACGGCCGGGCGATTGGGCCACGGCGCCAGAGGCGAGGCAGAGGAGCAGAGCAGCGAACGCGGTGCGCATCACGAGGGGAAGGGGAGGTGGGAGCCGAAGAAACGCAGACCGCCCGCCGTTGGGTGCCAAGGCCGGCACTTCTTCACAGCCTGGCACCGAAAACCGGCCTCTGGCGTCCATAGGCGTCCCTGATGGTTTGGTGAGGGCGCGCCCTGGACTGCGCTCAAGGCGCGGGAATGCGTCTCTGGAGGCTCTCCATCCCCTCGCCAGAGGCTACACCGCCACGAGCCACCACAGGTACCCCGCGTACGCCGTAAGCAGCACGAAGCCTTCCCAACGGCGGGTCTTGCCGCCCGAGAAGAGGAAGAACGTCGTCAAAACGGCCATGCCCAGCATGACGGCCATCACGGGCCACCCGATGCCTTCGGAGTAGATCGGCGCGGCGATAGCAGCGGGGCCGATTACGCCCAGGATGTTGAACACGTTCGAACCGATGGCCCCCCCAAGCGCGATCTCGCCATGGCCACGGGCCGCGGCCACGATTGTCGTCGCCAACTCCGGCAAGCTCGTGCCGATGGCGACAAGCGTGAGGCCGATAATGGCTTCGCTCACGCCCAGCGTTTGCGCGATCGACACCGCGCCGTCCACCAGGTATCCCGCGCCCAAGACGAGCATCGCGAGGCCTCCGAATACGAGGCCTACCTGAAGCGCCACCTTCCAAACCGGCGCTGCCATTGCGTCCTCGACCGCGATGGGGAGGTCCTCGGAGGCTTCGCGCGCCGCTTTGGTCTCGCGGCGCGAGCTCATCACGCCCCAGAACGTGTACAGCACGATGCCGCACGCCAGGATGCCCCCCTCGAAGCTGCTCAGCACGCCGTTGCCCAGAAACGCCCACAGCAGCAGCATTGAGCCGACCATGACCGGCACGTCGCGCGTGAGGAGTCGGCGGTCCACCGCCAGAGGCGACAGCGCGGCGCTCACCCCCACGATCAATCCCAGGTTGGCGATGTTCGAACCGATCACGTTGCCCAGCGCTACGGGCCCGTTGCCGCCGATCGCCGCCTTGACGCTCACCACCAGCTCCGGGCTCGACGTGCCAAAGGCTACAACCGTCAACCCGACAACAAGCGGCGTGATGCCAAACCTCAGCGCCAGCGCCGCCGCTCCTCGCACCAAGGCCTCTGCCCCCGCCACCAGCAGTACAACGCCACCGCCCATGTAGAGCAGGCTTTGAGTCAGGGTCATGGGGTGCGGTTCGGAAGGCGAGGGAAACTAGGCCTCTGGCGTGCGCGGCAGGGCGAACACTCCGCGCGCGGCGAGAGATCGGCCGGAGCCCCCTCACACACAAAGCCTCTGGCGTCAGATCCCTACACCGGGATTGTCGCCAGAGGCTTCAAAAAACGCGGGCCGGCTCAGGCTTTTGAGACCGCGGCCGGTGAAGAGGTGCGGAGCAGCACATATCCCACGACGCCCGAGACGAGCGACGCGACGAGGATGCCCAGCTTCGCGCTGTCCAGCAACGCGGGGTCCGTCGTAAACGCGAGGTTGGCGATAAAGATGGACATCGTGAAGCCGATGCCGGTCAGAAACGCCACGCCGACCATCTGGCGCCACGAGACGCCCTCGGGGAGAGAAGCGAGGCCGGTGCGCACCGCGACCCACGCCAATGCCAGCACGCCCACAGGCTTGCCAACGATGAGGCCCGCCGCAATGCCGAGCGCGACGGCGTCGGTCAGCAGGGCGCCGGCGCCGGCGCCGAGCGCGACGCCTGCGTTGGCTAGAGCAAAGACCGGCATCACGAAAAACGCCACGAAGCCATGAAGCCCGTGCTCCAGTCGCGCCAGAGGCGTTTCAACGGCTTCGACGCTCTCCTCAAGCGCGTGCAGCGCGTACATCTGCTCGCCCGTCGGCTCAGCCTGGCCGGGCTTCATCTTGTCCGCGAACGTGGCGAGATAGCCCTGCGCGCGCTCCAGAAACGCCGGGGCGTCGATGATGCGCGAGGCGGGGATAGTCAGCGCCACGAGCACGCCCGCGACCGTCGCGTGGACGCCGCTCTTAAGGAACGCGACCCAGATCACGAGACCGATCAACGCGTACGGCCACGTTTTGCGCACGCCCAGCTTGTTCAGGACGGCAAGCAGCGCAACCAGTCCAACGCCCAGCGCGAGCGCTCCCAGCTTCAACTCGGCCGTGTAGAAGAGGGCGATCACCATCACGGCCATGAGGTCATCCGCGATCGCGAGGGCGGTCAGGAAGATCTTCAGCGCCAGAGGCGCGCGCGTGCCCAGCAGCGCCAGCACGCCGAGCGCGAACGCGATGTCGGTCGCCATCGGCACGCCCCAGCCCGCGATGCGCTCCGGGCTTCCGATCCCGGCGTTGACGGCCACGTAGATAAGGGCCGGGATGGCCGCGCCACCGACGGCCGCGATCACGGAGAGCGCTGCCTTTTTCGGGTTGGACAGCTCGCCCACGAGCACCTCGCGCTTGATCTCCAGCCCGACCACAAAGAAGAAGAGCGCCATCAGGCCGTCGTTGACCCACAAGAGCAGCGGCTTCGAGATCTCGAACGAACCCGCGCCAACGGTGACGTACATGCCCCACAGATCCGCGTACGACGCCGCGAGCGGGCTGTTGGCCCACGCGAACGCGACCACGGCGCAGAACAGGAGCAGGATGCCGCCAGCGGCTTCGGTGCGGAAGAAGTCCTGGAAGGACGAGACGAGGGTTCTCATAAGCTTGGGAGTGAGGGCGCCCCGCGTGTTAGGGGGCGCGCCTCTGGCGCGCGCGCCAGAGAAGGGGGGAAGCCTCAGGACATCCGAGGCGAAACCAAACGGCGGGAGCGTGTCCCGCCAGAAGCCTGCGCGAGGCGCTAGACCCGAGCCGTGCGTTCAAGGACCACGCAGCGCCCCAGCCAGTCCCGCTTCGGGCACGGCTTCGCTTTGGTGACGCAGAGGACGAGGGGGCGCATGGTGCCTCCCACGCCTAACCCGTTGTACGGATTCGTGAAAGCGGCTTCACACGTCCTCCGTGAAGGCGGTTTCATGGATCGCCTCTGGCGCTCCACCTGCGTTGGCCGCGCCTTCAGATTTCTCAGCCACATGGCCGTTGAGCGCGGTCGCTAGAGTGTTCGTGTCGGCGTGGTGCTATTCGTGGCAGAGGGCTCGCCGTCCGTGACACCGCGCGCACCGCCACAGCCGCGGCGCCGTTGGCGGTGTGCTTCCCCGCGACCCGAGGCGCTGCATTTCTGCGGCGGCCTCTCGCTGAGATCCCCACCTGCTCGCTTTATGACTCGCTTCGTCTTCGGCTCCAACCGGCTCCGCATGGGGCTGCTCCTCGTTCTCCTGTTCGCCGCCTCGTTGTTCGTGGCTCGCGCTGCCGTTGGCGTGATCGGCCGTGCGTTCGCGCCAGATCACCACCGCGGTTCTCATGCGCACGCGGCGCACACCTCCCACGGAGAGGGGCATCATCATCGGCGTCACCACCGCCGATAGCGATGGGCCTCTGGCGCCAGAGGCGGCCTAGTACCCGCGCGATGCGCCGGTGCTGTCTCCTGGCGCGACGCGTCGCATGCGGGAAAACGGGTAGCCGCCACAGCCCGTGCGCGGGACGGAGGGATCCGCGTCGCCAGAGGCAGCAGCGGCTCCGGGTGTCGGTGCGTCGTAGACGCTGAGGCAGAAGGCCCACTCGTACGGCGCCATGCCGGCGAGCGGGACCCAATCGATGCGCGTCCAGAGGCCGCCATCGGTTGGGTTGGCCGCGTCGTTCTGCGCGATGAGGTACCGGTCCTCTGGCGCCCACCGCACGATGCGGTAGTGGGCGTTCGGGCGCTGGACCCATTCTCGGTCCGTGATCTCGTACGCGATGCCGTAGTCGTCCACGAACGCGCCGAGAAGCGCCGCCGGAGCGCCAGAAGCCGTGCGTGGCGTCGCCTCTGGCGCCGACGCGCAGCCGGCGCAGAGCGCGGCGGCACACGCGAGGACGACCCCGCGCGCTAGGGCGCCAGAGGCGGCCGTCACTTGGCGACGGAGATGCTCCTCACTTCGCGGATCACTGTGACACGGATCTGGCCGGGGTACTCCATCTCGCGCTCGATGCGGTTCGAGATGTCGCGCGAGAGGCTTTCGGCGATGGCGTCCGAGATGGCCTCTGGCGAGACGATCACGCGGAGCTCGCGGCCGGCCTGAATGGCGTAGGCCTGCTGCACGCCTTCAAAGTCCGTCGCGATGGATTCCAGGTGCTGCAGGCGCTGCACGTAGCGCTCCAGCGCCTCGCGGCGGGCGCCGGGGCGGGCGCCAGAGGCGGCGTCGGCGGCCTGCACGAGCGGCGCGATCAGCGACGACATCGGCACCTCGTCGTGGTGCGCGCCGACGGCGTTGGACACGTCGGGGTGCTCCTTGTAGCGCATCGCGAGCTCCATACCTGCGATGGCGTGCGGCGATTCCAACGGCTCCTCGGTCACCTTGCCGATGTCGTGCAAGAGCCCGGCGCGGCGCGCTTTGCGGGCGTCCAGACCCAGTTCTGCGGCCATCACGCTGGCCAGCTTGGCCACCTCGATGGAGTGCGCGAGCAGGTTCTGGCCGTAGCTCGCGCGGTACCGCATCCGGCCCACCATGCGGATCAGTTCGGGGTGGAGGCCGTGGATCTCCAGGTCCAGCGCCGCCTGCTCGCCAGAGGCGATGATCTCCTCTTCGATCTCGGCGCGCGTCTTTTCGACGACCTCCTCAATCCGGGCCGGGTGGATCCGTCCGTCCGCCAGAAGCTTCTCCATCGAGAGCCTCGCGATCTCGCGCCGGACGGGCTCGAAGGCGCTCACGAGCACGGCGTCCGGCGTATCGTCCACGACGACCTCGACGCCCGTCGCGGCTTCGAACGCGCGGATGTTGCGGCCCTCGCGGCCGATCACGCGACCTTTCATGTCCTCACGCGGGAGCGCGATGGGAGAGACCGTGTGCTCGATCGTCGTCGGCGCGGCGAGGCGCTGGACGCTTTTGATGATGAGCTTTTTGGCCTCGCGGTCTGCCGTCAGACGGGCTTCATCGCGGGCGTCCTTGACGAGGCGCGCGGCTTCGAGCTTGGCGTCGCGCTCCATCTCGTCCATGAGCCTCTGGCGGGCCTGGTCTCGCGAGAGGTCCGCGACGGCTTCGAGCTTGTCGAGGTGCTGGCCGACAAGCGTTTCGAGGCGGAGTTCCTGCTGCGCGAGGGCCGCACTCCGCTCCTCTACGTCCTTCTCGCGCGTGGCGACTTCTTGCTGACGCCGGGCGACGCCGCTGGCGCGCGTCTTGACGGTTTCGGCGAGCGCGGCGGCGTCCTCCTGGCTTTTCGAGGCCTCGGCGGTGAGCGCCTCCAGCGCGGCGGACGCCTGGGCGAGCGCGGCCTCAGTCGCGGTGATGCGGTCACGGCGGGCGGCGAGCTTCTGGCGGGCCGATTCCAGCTTGGCCCGGATGGCGGCGTGCTTTTCCTTGGCCTCGGCGGTGCGCTGCTCAAAGCGCGCTTTCCGCTCGCGGTACGCCTCGCGGTCCTCCTTGAGCACGTCGCGCTGCGACTGCAGGTCGGCGCGTGCCTGGTTGAGCTCGGTTCGGGCCGCCTCGGCGTCGGCGCGGGCGCCAGAGGCCGTGGTTTCGGCGGCGCGGATGCGCTCGCCCATGCGCGCCTCGGCCACGCGGCCTCCCCACCACCGGCCAGCGACGATGCCGAGCACGAGGGCAAGCAGGGCAGCGGCGAGGACGGGCAGGAGGGGATCCATGGGCGGGGGAAGGGGCCGCTAGCGCGAACGCCCCGTCCAAGCCAAGGCTGACGGGGCGCTCGCGTGCGGCGTCGCGCAAAAAAAGAGGACCAGCCCGCAGCCGTGGACGAGAAACCTACTCGTCTAACACAGTGGGTGCCCGCCGAGCCCTCACGCCTTCCGCGGTCCCCACGCAAGCGTGGGGTGATCCCCGAGGGGAATGCGGCCTGGCAATCAGACCCTGGAGCGTGGCGCCCGCTTTATTTCTTGTTCAGGTTCCCATACGGTGGCCACGAGCCGGTCCATGGAATATCGCCTACGCCCGTGCGCTGTTCCGCGCCGCGGCGGCGAAATCCCCGTGCCCTCGCGCCGGGCGGTCGCCTCTGGCGCGCAGAAAAGGCAGGCCTCTGGCGCCAGAGGCCTATTCGGGCGAGGGCGTGGTGGCGCCGTCGCCCGAGGTGGGGCGGCGCAGGGCCTCGTCCAGGCGCTTCGAGAGGTCTTTGGCCTCTACTTCCACGCGGGCCCGGAGCTGGTCGATCTCGGCGCGGGCGGCGAACAGCTCCTCGGCCATCTCCAGCGTGCCGATGATGGCATGCGTGAGGTCGGGCTGGTGCGGGATCCCGCTGCGGATCTGGCGCAAGCGTCCGTCGACGTACTTCGCGAGGTGCAGCGTGTACGCCTCGTCAGCGGGGGCGACGCGGAGCGGGTAGTCCCGGTCCAGGATGCGCACGCGGATCGAGCGCAGGGGCGCGTCGCCGTGCGGACTGGGGTTCAGCGAGCGGGGCGGGGTCTCACTCATCGGCTCTTGTCCAGCTCGGCGGCGAGGGCCGCATCCACGGCGTCGATAAAGCCTTGGATGGACGCGCGCAGCTCGGCGGGGTCGCGGTCGCCGAGCTGCAGGCCGGGGCCGCTGGCGTCGCCGATCTCGGCCACGCGCTCGGCCAGCCGGGTGTTCTCCTGCCGCAGCCGGAGGATCTCCTGAACCGCCGCCTCCACGCGCTCGCGCAAGCGCGCGAGGGCGCCCCCGTCGCTCGGCGGCGCGGGATCTATCGGCGGGGAGGGGGGAGCGGCCTGGCGGTCGGGCTCCATGAGGGGGAGAGCGGCGATCCGCAGCAAGATAGGGCGTGTGACCTCACGTGTTGCAAGAGGGCCTCTGGCACCAGAGGCCTACGCGCGCAGCGTCGCGCCGTGCTGGTGCTCCAGGGTGCGGACGATCTTCTTAACGCGGCCGTCCACCTCCTTGTCGCGGAGCGTGCGGTCGGCGCCGAAGACGAGCGTGAATGCCGCGCTCTTCTTGCCCGCCTCGATCCGGTCGCCGGTGTAGAGGTCGAACAGGCGCACGTCCTGAAGCAGCGGCCCGCCGGCGCGGCGGATCGTCTCCGCCAGAGGCCCGACAGGCTGCTCGGCGTCGAGCACGAGCGCGAGGTCGCGGTCGACGGTCGGGAAGCGCGAGATCGCTTCGTAGCGCGTGAGGCCTCTTGCGGCGACGCGGGCGACGGCGTCCCAGTCGAGTTCGGCGGCGAAGAGCGGCGCGGCGAGGTCGGCCGCCTCCGCCACCGCATCGCTCACGCGCGCGATCACACCGAGGCGCTGGCCTCTGGCGGAGAGCTCCAGCGCGTAGGCCGTCAGACCCGAGGGCTCGCGGCGCGGGGTCTCCTCGATGCCGGTCACGCCAGAGGCAGACAGGACGGCCATTACGACGCCCTTGAGGTCGTAGAAGTCGGACGCGCGGGTGGGCGCGTCCCAGCGCTGCTGCTGTGCGAGCCCCGAGATCGCGAAGGCGAGCGCGGTGTGCTCGGCAAAGCCCTCGACGGGCTGGCTGGCGTCCGTGCTGCGCGCGTAGACGTGCCCGCTCTCGAAGAGGCGGAGGTCGGACGCGCCGCGCTTCTGGTTGTAGGCCGCGGCGTTGACCAGGCCATGCAGCAGACTCGGGCGCATCGCCGCGATCTCCTGCGAGATCGGGTTGAGCGTCTCGACGGTCCGCGTTTCCTGCCCGGTCCAGTCGGCGCCCGCGTACCGCTCGGCGGTCTCGGACGGCACGAGGGAGTTGGTGAACAGCTCGCGGAAGCCCAGCGCGGCGAGTTGTGTTCGCGCAGCCGCGAGAAGCCGCTCGGCCGGGGCCTCTGGCGTGGGCACGAGCGCGACCGGCGCCGTCCGCGGCGTGGGCACGTTGTCGTAGCCCCAGAGCCGCGCGATCTCTTCGATCACGTCGACCTCGCGCTCCACGTCGGGGCGGAAGGGCGGGACGACCACGCGGAGCCCGGCGCCAGAGGCGTCCGACGCGGCCTCGGCGACGTGGCCGCTGGCGAAGGCGCCGTCGGCAAAGGCCTGCAACGTGTCCGCGCCCGATTCCGCCACCTCGAAGCCGATGGCCTGGAGCAGCGTGATCATCTCGTCGTCGGCGATCTCGGCGCCGATCAGCATCCGCGCGCGCTCAGGGCGCACGGTGACAACGGTCGGCTCGAACCGAACGGGGTTCTCGTCGATGGCGCCAGAGGCGACCGTTCCGCCGCCCACCTCGGCGATCAGCGCGGCGGCGCGAGAGGCCGCACGCACCTGAGCGGTTGGGTCCACGCCGCGCTCGAAGCGGTAGCTGGCGTCGGTCTGCATGCTCAGCGCCTTTGCCGCGCTGCGGATGCGCGCGGGGTCGAAGTACGCGCTCTCGATCAGCACGTCGGTTGTGCTATCAGAGACTTCGGAGTTGGCGGCGCCCATTACGCCGGCCACGGCCACAGGCCGCTCCTTGTCGCAGATGAGCAGCGTGCCCTCGGGGAGTTCGCGCTCCACGTCGTCCAGCGTGGTCACCTTCTCGCCGGCTCGACTCGCGCGGACCCGGATGGTATCGCCCGCGATGTGCGCGAGGTCGAACGCGTGGAGCGGCTGGCCCATCTCGTGGAGCACGAAGTTGGTCACGTCCACCACGTTGTTGATCGGGCGCACGCCGATGGCCTCCAGCCGCTCGCGGAGCCAGTCCGGGCTGGGCGCGACGGTCACGCCCGTCACGAGCATCGCCGCGTAGCGGGCGCATCCGTCTGTGTCCTCGATCTCGACCGTGATGCGCTCATTGACCTCGCCAGAGGCCTCTGGCGTGTCGACTTGGGGAAGCGTCAGAACCGTGTCGGTCAGCGCCGCCACGTCGCGGGCGACGCCGATGTGGCTGGCCGCGTCGGGCCGGTTGGGCGTGAGCGCGATGTCGTAGACGATGTCGCCGGGGAGCGCGATGACCTCCGCCAGAGGCGTACCGGGAGTGGCGTCGGTGTCAAGCACGAGGATGCCGTCGTGGTCGTCTCCGAGGCCGAGCTCGTCCTCGGCGCAGATCATCCCGAAGGATACCTCGCCGCGGATCTTGCCCTTTTTGATCGTCACCGGCGTCGGCTCTCCCGTCTCGCGGTCGGGCAGCATGAGCACAGTCCCGACGGTCGCGACCGGCACCATCTGGCCCGCGGCCACGTTTGGCGCGCCGCACACGATCTGGACGGGCTCGCTCTCGCCAGAGGCCTCTGGCGAGCCGCCGATGTCGACGGTGCAGACGCGCAGGCGGTCCGCGTTCGGGTGCTGCTCCGCCGTCAGCACGCGCCCGACGACGACGCCGTCCAACGAGGGGCCGGAGACCTCCATGCCGTCGACTTCGAGGCCCGCCATCGTGAGCAGGTCCGAGAGCGCCTCTGGCGAGAGATCAGGCTGGACGTAGTCCTTGAGCCAGTTGAGAGATAGGTACATAGGTACGGGGTACTGGGTACGAGGTCAGAGTCGCAGCCGTACCGCGTACCCTGTACCTCGTACCACGTCAGAACTGACGGAGGAAGCGCTGGTCGTTCTCGTAGTAGAGCCGGATGTCGTCCACGTCGTAGCGGATCTGCGCCATGCGCTCGACGCCCATGCCGAAGGCGTAGCCGGTGTACCGCTCGCTGTCGATGCCGACGGAGTCCAGCACGTTGGGGTCCACCATGCCGCAGCCGAGGATCTCGAGCCAGCGCCCGCCGCCGGGGAGAGACTCGTCCTCCCACCACACGTCGACCTCGGCCGAGGGCTCGGTGAAGGGGAAGAAGCTGGGGCGGAAGCGCATCTTCGGTTCGCCGCCGAAAAACGCCCGCGCGAAGGCGAAGATGACCGCCTTGAGGTCTGCGAAGCTCACGCCCTCATCGATCACCAGGCCCTCCACCTGGTGGAACATGAAGTAGCTCTTGAAGCTCACCGCCTCGTTGCGGAACACGCGGCCGGGCGCGATCACGCGGATGGGCGGCCCACCGCCGGAGCGCACGGCCTCCTCCATCACGCGCACCTGGACCGGCGACGTGTGCGTGCGCAGCACGATGCCACGTCCCTCTGGCGCCGGCGGCTCCAGGAAGAACGTGTCCTGCATGTCGCGCGCCGGGTGGTTCGCCGGGAAGTTGAGCGCGCTGAAGTTGTGCCAGTCGTCCTCGATCTCGGGGCCTCTGGCGACCGCGAAGCCGAACTGCGCGAAGATGTCCTGGATGGACTCCAGCGTCTGGGTCAGCGGGTGCAGCGAGCCCGGCGCCAGAGGCGCGGGGATGCGGCCGGGCAGCGTGAGGTCGAGGTCGGTCGCCTCGGCACTCGCGCCAGAGGCCGCGCTCTGCATCTCGTCCAGGCGCGCCTCGGCGCTCTGCCGCAGCGCGTTGAGCTTCTGGCCGACGGCACGGCGGGCCTCGGGCGGCACGCTGCCGATCTTGCCGAAGAGCGCCGTCACGGCGCCAGCTTTGCGCCCGAGAAAGCGGACGCGGAAGGCTTCGGCCTCGTCGCCAGAGGCGAGCGGCGCGGCGTCGATCTCAGCCTGGAGGGCGTCGATCTCGGCGTCGAGAGGGGTGGCGGTGTCGGACATGATGCGGGATCCGGAATGCGTGAGGGCAGCGGCGCCGAGCCTCTGGCGCCAGAGGCCTCCGACGGGCGGGGTCGCATCCTGAAACGCAACCCGCTCCGCCCGCTGGCGCGGGCGCCTCCGCAAGGGAAGGCATCGAGGCGTGGGGTCGAGTCTCGCTCTGCTACGCGTGCGGCGCCAGAGGCTCCCGTACGCATCACGCATTACGCATCTGACCCCGAAACAAAAACTCCCGCCAGACCGAGGTCGGGCGGGAGCGGGCAGATCGAGACGGAGGCGCTAGGCCGCCATCTCGACCACAGCCTTAAAGGCTTCCTTGTCGCGGACCGCGAGGTCCGCGAGGACCTTCCGGTTGAGAGGGACGTCAGCCTTTTTGAGGCCGGCGATCAGACGCGAGTACGTCGTGCCGTGGACGCGGGCGCCAGCATTGATGCGGGCGATCCACAGGCGCCGGAACGTGCGCTTGCGGGCGCGACGGTCACGGTAGGCGTACTGCATCCCCTTCTCGACGGAGTGCTTGGCAACGGTGTAGACGTTGCTGCGGCGGCCCCAGTAGCCTTTCGCCTGCTTCAAGAGCTTGCGGCGACGGCGACGGGAAGCCACGAGATTTCGTGCGCGTGGCATTTTGGTTCTCCTGGTTGGGGGTGGGATTCACGCCACGGACGGGTGTCCTGGCGCGAGGGGAAAAACGGGCGGAAGGCCCAGCCTCTGGCGTCCGCTTAGGACGCGAGGAGCCGCTCCATGCGCTTCTGATCGACCTTCGAGACGAGCGTGCTGTCGCGGAGGTCGCGCTTACGCTTGGGCGACTTCTTGGTCAGAATGTGGCTGGTAAAGGCCTTCATCCGCTTGATGCGGCCCGTCCCGGTGCGCTTGAATCGCTTCTTGGCACCGCTGTTGGTCTTCATCTTGGGCATAATCGGGGTGCCCCGGGGGGCGCTTAAACGTGGGCCTTTCGGACAAAACGGCCGCCCGAGCACGAGGCACGGGCGGCACAGATCGAGCGGCAAAACTAGAGGTGCGCGTCGCGCGAGAGGCGCAGGCGGCGCATCTTCACGCGCTATTGAGCCTCTGGCGAGAAACGAGAGCGCTTCTGGCGCCAGAGGCGGGCCTGCTAGTCCTCGTCGGAGGAGGGCGCGGGCTTGCTGCCTCCGGCTTTCTTCTTCTCCGGCGCGAGCATCATCGTCATGCGGCGGCCCTCCATCGTGGGGGCCTGGTCCATCTTCGAGATGTCCGCGAGGTCCTCGGTGAACCGCTCCAGGATGTCGAGGCCCTGGTCCTTGTAGATGATGTCACGTCCGCGGAACTGAACCCACGCCTTGACCTTGTGACCCTCTTCCAAGAACTCGCGCGCGTGCTTGGTCTTGAAATCGTAGTCGTGGTCGTCCGTACGGGGACGGAAGCGGATTTCCTTCAGTTCGCCCTGCTTCGCCTGCTTTTTCCGCTGCTCCTTCAGCTTTTTCTGCTGCTCGTAGCGGTACTTCCCGAAGTCCATGATCTTGGCGACGGGCGGATCCGCGTTGGGCGAGATCTCGACGAGGTCCATGCCTCGGTTCTGGGCGATCTCGATGGCCTGCGCGAGCGGCAAGACACCGACCTGACCCTCTCCGTCGGCGATAACGCGCACGGTGTGGGCCTGGATCTGATCGTTGATGGGGGTCTGCGGCTCGCGGCGGCGGGGCTGCGGCTTGGAGCGTCTACGGCGGGCTATGATGCTGCGGGGTTGGTGAGAAAAGCTGGGCGCCAGAGGCGGCTGTGTCTCCTGTAAATAGGGCGCCACGCTTCAACCTACGCCCCTAGACCGAACAGGTGCCCGATCCAGACCAGTTCGGCTCGATTTCGTCCGGTCTGCGCCAGAGGCCGGGGCCGCGTGCCCGCGCGGAGGCCTCTGGCGAGGGAGCGCGGTGCGAGGAAAGAGCCCCGCGTGAGGTCGTGGAAACGGCCGTGCGGCGTGTAGCTTGGCGCATGGACTTTACCGCATTCCCCCTCCGCATCGGCACCGTCACCGAGGCCGTTGCCGCCGCCGACGCGCTCCGCCTGACCATCGATTTGGGCGGGGACACCCGCCACGCCATCGCGCGGATCACCGAGCGCTACGGCCCCGACGATCTCATCGGCCGCCAGGTCGTCATCGTGCTAGACCCGCCCGGCGCGGCCTCTGGCGAGGTCATCGTCCTCGCGGCCGTGAGCGCGACCGAGGGCGCCGTGCTGCTCCGCCCCGACGCCCCCGTCCCCAACGGCACGGCCGTCGTGTGAGGTGCGTGCGCCGCATAGGAGCATGACTCGGTGCGGCCGCGCTTCCTGTACTCCATGTCTCCCACCGCCTCTCTCCATGCGACGCCTTCTCACTCTCGCCGTCCTTTTTGCCGCAGGTAGCGTCGCCTCTGGCGCCCACGCCCAGGTCGGCGTGGACTTCACGCTCGGTCCCGTGGTCTCGTGGCCGGGGGACGTGCAGGGCTTCACCTTCGACCCGGACGATCCCGAGATCGACCCGTCCCAGATGCAGACGTACGAGTTCAAGCCAACGGTGGGCTTCGAAGCCGGCCTGGGCCTGATCGTCATGCCGAAAAATGTGGGAGTGCGGCTCGGCGTGCATTACCTCAACACGTCAGCCGTGTTCGACGAGCAAGGTGGCTCCTTCGAGCGCGACGCCTTCGAGGCCAACTTTGTAACGCTGCAAGCGGACCTCCGCGTCGGCAAGCGCGTTGGCCCGGCGACGCTGTACGCGTTTGGCGGCCCCGAACTCCGCTTTCTGGTAGACCTCTCCGATGAGGACGTGACGTTCGCGAGCGTCCGCGAGACCTCCGAACTGCTCAGCACGGCCGCCAAGTTCGGCGCGGGCGTGACGCTCAACGTCTTCGGCACCAAGTTCGGTCCCAAGGTCAGCTACGCGCTCGGCCTCTCGGACGTGGAAAGCGGTGACGTGATTGTGGACAACGGCACGGACGAGATCGCGCTCCGCCTCCCCGACGGCTACGGGCTGGACACGCTCCTCTTCGGCATCGTCATCGGCGGCCGGTAGCCTCTGGCGGCGCGAGGGGCGCGGCGTAACGGCGCGAGGCGTCGGCCTACCTTGTGCGCCATCCTTCTGGCTTCGCCGTGATCCGTCTTCTCTTCGCGCTGCTCCTCGCCTCTGGCGCCAGAGGCGGGCTCGCGCAGCCGCTCCCCGACGCGTTCCCGGCGCTGCCCGGCTTTACGCAGCCCATCGACATTGTCGCCGCGCCAGAGGCGGGACGGCTTTGGGTGGCCGAGCGCGACGGCGAGATCTGGGCGTTCGACGAAGACCCGGCGTCGGCGTCGCTCAGTATGGTGGCCGATCTCCGCGGTCGGATCGGGCCTCTGGCGCAGGACGGCGGGCTGCAAAGCGTCGCGGTTCACCCCTCGGACGAGTGGCTGGCGGCCTACATGGTGCTCCGTTCGGGGGGCGCGTTCGAAAGCGCCGTGGTGCGGTACGCGATCCGCGCCGATGGGACGCTTGATCTAGCCTCGGAGCGCGAGATCCTGCGCGTGCCGCAGCCGACGGGGCTGCACAACGGTGGCAAGATCCTCTGGGGCCCTGACGGGATGCTCTACGTCCCGCTCGGCGACGGCGGGCTGGCCGAGGGACTGAGCGCGAACAGCCAGGACCGCACCACGCTTCTCGGCTCCGTTCTCCGCCTGGAGGTGCCTCTGGCGCCAGAGGCCGAGGGCTACACCGTTCCGGTCGACAACCCGTTCGTGGGCAACGCCGAAGGGTGGCGCGAGGAGATCTGGGCGTGGGGCCTGCGAAACCCGTGGCGCTCCAGCTTCGACGCCAGCGGCCGGCTCTGGGTGGCGGACGTGGGGCAGAACACGTGGGAAGAGGTCAACACCGTGGAGCGCGGCCGCAACTACGGGTGGGACGCGATGGAAGGGCCGCTCTGCTTTGCGTCTTCGTGCGAGGCGTTCGACGCACCGGTCTTTTCCTACCCCCACAATTTCGAGACAGGCGGCGTCTCCATCACCGGCGGGCTCGTCTACCGCGGCACGCGCGCGCCGGGCCTGGTGGGCCGCTACGTCGCCGTGGACCTCATCACGCACCGTCTCTGGTCGCTGGACGCCGACAATCCTGCCGACGTAATCGACCACGGCGTCGTGGCGGATAACGCGTGGATCGTGGCGTTTGGCGAAGGCACCGAAGGCGAGCTGTACGCCGTCTCGTACTCCCAGGGCCGCGTGCTGGACATCGGTGCGTGGGCGGCGACCGACGTTGAGGCTCCGCCCACATCCGAGCCTCTGGCGCTGCGCGTGGCGCCCAACCCGGCCCGCACCGCGGCTACGGTGGTGTGGGGCGCCTCCGGCTCGCCGGTCTGGAACGGCTCCAGCCACTTCGCGCGCGTGGACGTGATCGACGCGCTCGGGCGGACGGTGCAGACCCACGCGCCTCTGGCGCAGGCCGGGCGGCAGCTTCTGGACCTCGCGCCGCTGCCGCCGGGCGCCTACGCCGTCCGCGTGGCGCTCCCAGAAGGCACAGCCGTGACGCGGATCACCGTCGCGCGGTAGACGCAGCGCCAGAGGCCCCGCCTATCTTTGGCGCGGTCTCTCCCCGCTGCCGTGATTCGCCGCCTCCTCCTCGCCGCCGTTTTCCTCGTCTGCGCCTCTGGCGCGAGCGCCCAAGAGCGCCCTACGCTCACCATCGACCTCATCACGCAGGATCCCGCGACGTGGATCGGCGACTGGCCCGAGGCGCCCTACTGGACCGACCGCGGCGACCGCCTCTACTTCACGTGGAACCCGGCGGGCCGCTTTCCCGGCGACTCCCTCTTCTCCGCCGATCCCTCCGGCGGCGACCCCGTGCTCGTGAGCGCGCCAGAGGCCCGCGAGCTTCCGCCGGCGTACGGCGGCCTCTGGCGCGACCGCCTCGCGTACTCGCCTTCGGCCACCGAGCGCGTGTTCGAGCGCGGCGGCGACCTCTGGCGCTACATCATCGAGACGGACGAGATGCAGCGGCTCACGCGCACGACGGCCCGCGAAAGCGGCGCGCGGTACTCGCCCGACGGGCGCTCTATCGTCTACCGCGAGGGCGACGCGCTCTACGCGATGGATCTCGACTCGGGCAGCGGCGCGTCCTCTGGCGTCGTGCGCCAGCTCACGGACCTCCGCCGTGGGAACGAGCCTAAGGACAAAGCGCCGAGCGATCAGGACGCCTATCTCCGCAGCCAGCAGACGCGCCTGCTCGACGTGATCCGGCGTGGTGTGGAGCAGGACTCGCTCCGCCAAGCCGCCCGCGAGCGCGAGGACCGCGCCAGAGGCCTCCCGCCCACGCACTACGTCGGCGACGGGCGCATCGGCGACCTTCGGATCGACCCGACGGAGCGCTACGTCACGTTCACGCTCTCGCCCAGCGGCTCCAACCCGACCACGCGCATGGTGGACTACGTCACCGCCAGCGGCTACGCCGAGGAGATCACCGCCCGCGCCAAGGTTGGCGCCGAGCGGACGGCGAGCACGCTCTGGGTTCAGGACGTGGAGCGCGACAGCGTCTATAAGGTGGACCTCAGCACGCTGCCCGGCGCGTTCGTGGCCGCGGACTTTTTCCGCGAGAAGGGCCAGGAGACCGACTCCAGCCGCGTCGCCTTCGCCATCGGGCCGGACTGGAGCCCGGACGGGCGCTACGCCGTCGTCGAGGTCCGCACCATCGACAACAAGGACCGCTGGATCGCGCGGCTGGACCCCGCCTCTGGCGCGCTCACGGTTCTGGACCACCAGCGTGACGAGGCATGGATCGCCGGACCCGGCATCTCGTGGTGGGGCGGTGGCAGCGAGGGCGGGTGGCTCCCCGACGGCCGCACGTACTGGTACAAGAGCGAGGCGTCTGGTTGGAGCCACCTCCACACCGTGGACGTGGCCTCTGGCGAGACGCGGCAACTCACCTCTGGCGAGTGGGAAGTCGAGTCCGTGCAGCTCACCCGCGACGGCACGGCGTGGATCCTCCAGACCGGGGAGGCCTCCAATGCCGAGCGCCAGATCTACCGCATGCCTCTGGCGGGCGGCACGCGCCAGAGGATCACGCGCCAGCCCGGTCGCTACGACGCCGCGCTCTCGCCCGACGACCAGACCCTCGCGATGCTGTTCTCGACCGCGAACCAGCCGCCAGAGGTCATGGTCCGCTCGGCCTTCCCGGCTTCGCCAGAGGCCCGGACCGTCACCGACTCGCCGAGCAACGCGTGGCGTGCCTATCCATGGCGCGCGGCGGAGATCGTGGAGATCCCCGCGAGCGACGGCGCGGGCGTGCCGGCGCGGATCTACCGGCCGGAGAACCCCAACGGCGCGGCCGTCTTCTTTGTCCACGGCGCGGGCTACCTCCAGAACGCGCACAACTGGTGGAGCGGCTACTACCGCGAGTACCAGTTCCACAACATGCTCGCAGACGAGGGCTACGTCGTCCTCGATCTGGACTACCGCGCGAGCGCGGGCTACGGTCGCGACTGGCGCACGGCTGTCTACCGCCACATGGGCGGGCGCGACCTGCAGGACTACGTGGACGCGAGCCGGTGGGTCGGAAGCGAGTTCGGCATCGAGCCTGAGCGCGTCGCCATCTACGGCGGCTCCTACGGCGGCTTCCTGACGCTTATGGCGCTCTTTACCGAGCCCGAGCACTTCGGCAGCGGTGCCGCCATGCGGAGCGTGACGGACTGGGCGCACTACAACGACACGTACACCCGCAACATCCTGAACTCGCCGCTGGAGGACCCCGAGGCGTACCTCCGCTCCTCGCCCATCGAGTTCGCGGACGGGTTGGAGGACCCGCTCCTGATGACGCACGGGCTCGTGGACGACAACGTGCAGCCGCAAGACATCTTCCGCCTCTCGCAGCGCCTCATCGAGCTCGGCAAGCGCGATTGGGAGCTCGCCATCGCGCCCGTAGAGCCGCACGGCTACCGCGAGGCGAGTTCGTGGGCGGACAAGCTCCACCGCATCCACGACCTCATCGAGATGACGGTCGGCCCAGACGCGCCAGAGGCGGACACGGAGGGCTGAGCCTCTGGCGCGAGTGGCCTGCGCGGCTCTGGCGCCAGAGGCACTTCGGAGGGGACCGCACACGCGGCGCCGGCCTCTGGCGTTGAGCGCATCCCTCTCCTTACTGTGCCGTGCTTTCCCGCCTCGCTCTTCTTCCGCTCGTCGCTCTTGCCGGTTGCGGCGTGCTCACCGACTCCAGCTCTGTCCAGCGCGTAAGCGCGGAGGGTGCGGAGCTACTCGCGGTGGGCATAGGAGAGCGGGGGCAACTCCGAGCGGCCTTCCGCTACACCGGGGTCGCGCCAGAAGCGGGTTGCTACGCGCTTTCTGGCTACACGGTCAGCACTGGAACGCCTGGCAGCGCGGTGCGCAACGAGGCCCTCGTCAAAGACGTGCTCGTCCGTGGCTCCGATGACCCATGCCCGACGCGTTCGGCGCGTGTGATGATCGACTCCCTCGATGTTGCCCTCCCGTCCCCGCCTCCGGGGACCTACCGGTTTTTGTTCGAGCGCCGAGGCGAGGACCCGCTCTCCGTCACCGTCCGCGTCGCGGCCGATACCACCGTCGTCGGCACGTAGACCGCCTGAACCCAAGTGCCATCGGGACCAGCGTCGCGACTTCGTGACCTGCCTGACGGCACGAGGTCGCCGCGCTTCGCTCGCGATGACACCAGTCTGAGGACCCCGCGTGGAGCACCCCTCTGGCGCCAGAGGCGAACTTCGGCGCCCAACCCGCCTCTGGCGCCATGCCCGATCTCTACCCCCCCGCGCACACCTCCACGCTCGCGCACCCCGAGTGGACGCGCAGCGCGACGCTCTACCAGATCAACACGCGGCAGTTCACGCCAGAGGGCACGTTCCGAGCCGCGCAAGCGCACCTGCCCCGGTTGCAAACGCTCGGCGTGGACATCCTGTGGCTGATGCCCGTCCATCCCATCGGCGAGGCCGAGCGCAAGGGATCGCTCGGCAGCCCGTACGCCGTGCGTGACTACGAAGCCGTCAACCCGGAGTTCGGCACGCTGGAGGACCTGCGCGCGTTCGTAGACGAGGCGCACGCGCTCGGCATGCGCGTCATCCTGGACTGGGTGGCCAACCACACCGCCCCGGACCACCCATGGGTGCACGAGCACCCGGAGTGGTACGCCCGCGACGCCAGAGGCGCCCTCCGCCCGACGCCGTGGTGGGATTGGACCGACATCGTGGACCTCGACTACCGCCAGCCCGGCCTCTGGCGCGCCATGACCGACGCGATGGCGTTCTGGCTCCGCGAAGCCGACATCGACGGCTTCCGATGCGACGTGGCCGGCTTCGTGCCGACGCCGTTCTGGGAGCGGGCCCGCGCCGAACTGGACGCCATCAAACCCGTCTTCATGCTCGCCGAGTGGCAGGCCCGCGACCTCCACGCCCGCGCCTTTGACGCGACGTACGCGTGGGACTGGTACGACGCCATGCACGCCGTCGCCTCTGGCGCCCAAGACGTGAGCGCTCTCTTCAAGGTCTACGCCGAGAACCAGGGCTCGTACCCGCCAGAGGCCCAGCGCATGACGTTCGTGAGCAACCACGACAAAAACGCCTGGGACGGGACCATGTGGGAGCAGTTTGGCGACGCGCTGAACGCGGCGATCGTGCTCTCCGTAGTAGGGGAGGGGATGCCACTGCTCTACAACGGGCAAGAGGCCGGCAACGACCGCCGGCTGGCCTTCTTCGACCGCGACCCGATCCTCTGGCGCGAGCACCCCATCGACGACCTGTACCGGCGCCTTTTCGCGCTCAAGCACGACGCGCCGGCGCTCCACAACGCGCCGTGGGGCGGCCGGATGGTCCGCGTCCCCAACAACGACGAGGCGCACGTGCTCAGCTTTGTCCGCGAGGCCGAGGGGAGCGTCGTCTTCGCGGCGTTCAACTTCTCGGCAGAGGCTCGCGCGGTCGCGTTCCGGGACGCGCTGCACCACGGGACGTACCGCGTGGCCCCGTTGGCGGCGGGCGAGCAACTCGGCGTGACGAAGACGTTCGGGGCCGAGACGCACCTCGAGATGGCGCCGTGGAGCGCCCGCGTGTTCCTGCGGTAGCCCTTGGCGGCGCGGTCCGCGACCGGGCCGGAGGGACCTCCGTACGCGCTGAGGCATGCGCGGCGGCATTCGGCATGCTTGGTCCGGATGCCGCGCTAAAGGCCCGTGAAGCACCTTGACGGGTGGGGGGTGTAACCCTATCATGACCGAGCACTGAAAGCGCTTTCATTCCCGCTTTCACCGCGGCCCTACGGACCTTTGAGCGTCACCATCTACGACATCGCCGACCACGCGGACGTGTCCATCGCGACCGTCTCCCGCGTGTTCAACGACCACCCGCGCGTCTCGGACTCGACGCGTGAACGGGTGTTCGACGTCGCGACGCGGTTGGGGTACGAGCCGCACGCGAGCGCGCAGAGCCTCGCCCGGAAAAACACCCGGATCGTCTCGGCCGTCGTGCCGATGATGACCTCGTTTTTCTTCATGGAGGTGCTCCGCGGGCTCCAAGACCGCCTGGACGAAAGCGACTACGACCTGCTCGTCTACGCCGCCCGCACGCTGGGCCGCGTGGACGGCCAACTCGGCCGGGCGCTCCAGCGGGGCCGCTCGGACGGGATGATCCTCGTGTCCACGCCCGTCTCCGGAGACCGCGCGCGCCGCCTCGCCTCCAGCCGCAACCCCGTCGTCCTCGTGGACTCCTACCACGAAGACCTCGACTCCGTCTCCGTCGACAACGTCACCGGCGGCGCCGAAGCCGTCCGTCACCTCCTCGACCGCGGCCACGAGCGCATCGGCCTGATCCTGCCTCTGGCGGAGTCCGTGCCGGCGCAAGACCGCCGTGCGGGCGTGGAGCAGGAACTCGCCGCCAGAGGCCGCGCGCTCGACCCGCGCCACGTCGTCGTGGCGGAGTGGGACCACGAGCAGCACGGCTACACCCGCTACGCGGGCTACCGCGGCATGCAGAAGCTCCTAGAGCTCCCGCCAGAGGCCCGCCCCACGGCCGTGTTCGCCGCCGCCGACGTCATGGCCCTCGGCGCGCTCCGCGCCGCGCGAGAGGCCGGCCTCTCCGTCCCCGGCGATCTCGAGGTCGTTGGCTTCGACGACGTCGCCTCTAGCGCGTACGTCGGCCTGACCACGCTCCGCCAGCCCATGGTGGAGATGGGCACGCTCGCCACCGAACTGCTGCTGCGCCGCATGAGCGAGCCCGACACGCCTCCTTCCCACACCGTCTTTGTGCCCCGCCTCGTCGTCCGTGAGACGACGGGAGGGCCCGTTTCTGAGACCGCCTGACCCCGGGCTCCCCTAGGATGTCGCTACCCCTCTCTCGTTTCCTCCTGCCTCTGGCGCTCGCCCTCGGGCTCAGCGCCGCGGCCAGCGCCCAGACCGGAAAGGTCGCCGGGCGCGTCACCGACGCGGCCACAGGCGAGACCATCCCTGGCGTCAACGTGCTCATTGAGGGCACGGGACAGGGCGCCGCGACGAACCTGGACGGCGAGTACGTCATCATCGGCGTCCGGCCGGACTCGTACACGATCTCGTTCTCGTTTATCGGCTACCAGACCACGCGCGTCGAGAACGCCCGCGTCCGGATCGACCTCACGACGGACATCGACGTGGAACTGCAGGAGGAGACCGCCGACCTGGGCGGCGAAGTCGTCGTCGAGGCCACGCGCGCGCTGTTCGAGCGCGACGTAACGGCGACGACCGCGTTCGTCTCCGGCGATGAGATCCGCGCGATCCCCGTCGAGAACTTCGCCGACGTGATCGAACTCCAGGCCGGTGTCGTGGAAGAAGGCGGCCAACTCCACTTCCGCGGCGGCCGCGGCGGCGAGGTCGGCTACTGGATCGACGGCGTGCCCGTGACCGACGTGTACGACGGCGGCCTCGCGCTGGAGATCGAGAACAACTCCGTCCAGGAGCTCCAGGTCGTGACCGGCGCCTTTAACGCGGAGTACGGGCAGGCCCTCTCCGGCATCGTCAACGTCGTCACGCGTGACGGCTCCGACGACTTCGAGGCCCAGATCTCCGGCTTCGCCGGGGACTACGCCGCAGGCTCCGGGGCCTCTGGCGTGAACTCGCTCAACGTCTTCCCCGGAACGGGCGTCAGCGACTTCGGGACCGGCATCCGCAACCTCGAAGGCACGCTCTCCGGCCCCATCCTTCCGTCTAAGGTCTTCTTCTTCGCCAGCGGCCGCTACTTCGGCAACGATGGGTGGGTCAACGGCGAGGACCGGTACCGTTTCGAGGACATCGGATTCGCGCCCGGCGGCGCCATCGTCCTCCGCGATACGCTCGGGAGCGGCACGCGCGAGATGGTCTCGCTCAACCCCTACGAGAAGGTGTCCGGACAGGTCAAGCTGACCGCCAACCTGTTCTCCGGCATCCGCCTTTCCGCCAACCTCCTCGCGTCGCAAGAGGACTTCCGCGACGGCAGCTTTTTCTACTACTACATGCCTGAGGGCCGCCGCAACAACGACCGGCGCGCCCGCACGGGCATCCTGAAGTGGACGCACCTGCTCTCGAACACGACGTTCTACGAGATCGGCCTGACGAACAACTACACCACATTCGATAGCTACCTCTTCGAGAACCCGCTGGACGAGCGCTACCGTGACAACGACTTCATCGGCGTCGCGCCGAACAACATCACGTCCGGGTTCGCCGCTGGAGGGACCGACAACGGCCGCTTTTCGCGCTCCACGGACACGTGGCTCGCGAAGCTGGACATCCAGAGCCAGGTCAGTAAGTCGCACCTCGTCAAGACTGGCATCGAGGCCCGCTTCCACCAACTGCGGGCGCAGGACGAGTTCACGCTTGTCGAGCAGACGACGCAGCTGGGGGAAGAGGTGGTGTCGCGGCGTGACCTGCTGCTCAACAACCGCTATGACCGCCGCCCGACGGAGTTCGCGGCCTACATCCAGGACAAGATTGAGGTCGGTGGCCTCGTCGTGAACGCCGGTGTCCGGTTTGATTACTTCGACTCCAACGGCGTCCTCTTCGGCGATCCGCGCGATCCGGTCACGGTCTTCCCGAGCCTCCGCCAGTGCGCCGAGGTCATCGAGTTGCAGTGCACCACGGATGGCAACAACCAGCCCATCCTGCGCGGCGACGCGCCAGAGGAGCGGTTCATCCCAGAGGAGTACTTCGTCGACGCCGAGCCCACGTGGCAGTTCAGCCCCCGTCTGGGCGTCGCGTTCCCGATCTCGTCCACGGGCGTGTTCCACTTCTCGTACGGGCAGTTCTTCCAGATCCCGAACTTCGAGCTGCTCTACCAGAACCCGTTCTTCCAGCTCAGCTCAGAGGGCTCGGGCCTGATCGGACTGATCGGCAACGCGAACCTCAAGCCCGAGCAGACCATCAACGGCGAGATCGGCCTCAAGCAGTCGCTCACCGCGTCGACAGCCGTCGAGCTGACGGCGTACTACCGCGACATCCGCAACCTCGCGGGCTCTGCGACGGACCCGATCGTTATCCGCGGCTCCTCGGCCCGCTACGGCCAACTCGTCAACTCCGACTTCGGCCTCGTCCGCGGCGTCGTCTTCCGCTTCGATCAGCGCATCGGCCGCGATCTCTTCGCCGGGTTCGACTACACCTACCAGGTGGCCCGCGCCAACGCGAGCGACCCGAGCCAGGTGTACAACGCCGCAGCGGCGCAGGTCGGCCTAGAGCAGGTCATCGTGCCCACCAACTGGGATCAGCGCCACACCGTCAACGGCAGCCTCACCTACAGCAACAGCGCCTACAACGCGGGCTTCGGGCTTCTGGCGAGCTACGGCTCTGGCCTTCCGTACACGCCGACGATCAACACCGCCATCGGCGGTGGCTCCGAGGCGCCCACGACGATCCCGCTCAACAGCGAGCTCCGCCCGTCCACGCTCAACGTGAACCTGAGCGCCTACAAGGGCCTCAACCTCGGCGGCGCCACCTTCCAGGTCTTTGGCAAGGTGGAAAACCTCTTCGACAACCGCGACGAGGTCAACGTCTTCTCCGACACGGGCCGCGCCACCTACTCCCTGGAGCAGGCCCGCGCACGGACGCAGTTCGCGGGTGACCCCCTGGTGCTAGAGCGCGCCTACACCCGCCCGGATTTCTTCAGCCAGCCCCGTCGGGTGACCCTCGGCCTCCGCCTGGGCATTTAGACGACTATGCACAGAGGTGTGACCTATGTGTGGTCGCCTCTCTGCGGTACACTACCCGACTTCGCGGTTTCACCGTCTCCGATGATTCGAGCTCTCTCTTTCTCTCTCCTCGCCGCTCTCGCCGTGGTCGCGGGGCCTCTGGCGCCAGAGGCCTCGGCGCAGTCACGCGATGACCTCCCGGACTTCCTCTTCGACCCGGCGTACTACTCGTCGAAGGTGTACGAGAAGAAGGCGGACGTGGACGGCAACGAGGTCGTCATCACGGTCTTCAACTACGGCCTCCTTGGAGGCGTGGGCGAGGTCCGTGGAGAGTGGCCCAAGGGGTCGGACGACACGTACGTCGGCGACGTGCTGCCGATCATCGTCTCGGAGGTGCCCGTAGACACCGACGGTGACGGCGTGGCGGACGACCTGGTGCGGCACGTGTCGACCACGCGTGGGCCTGGCAACCGTGGCATCCCGACCAACCCCGACAACCCCTCGGACGCGTGGACGTTTGAGCCCAAGCCGGGCTTTGCGTCCAACCGCGTGCGCGAGGACACGAACGAGGAGAACGACCGCCTCGCGCTCTCCACCGACCCGCAGTCTTGGCCCAACTTCTGGCCGGACCAGCCAACGTGGATCGACCCCACGACGGGCCGCGCGCAGTGGAACGGCTTCTTCGGGCGCAACCAGTTCTCGGCCGACCTGGAGAGCTACTTCTGGGCGGACGACACGAACGACCGGGAGATCCAGACCGAGTACCCGGGCTTCACTCCCGACCCCGCGCGGCCCAACCGCGGCGGCCTCGGTTTGGAGCTGAAAGTCCGGAGCCTGCAGTGGAGTCAGTTCCTTGCGCAGGACGCCATCTTCTGGCTCTACGAGGTGACGAACACCTCGCAGATCACCTACCCCCGCGTCGCCGTAGGCCTCACCGTCGGCACGCTCGCCGGTGGCGACGGCGACTCGCAGGACGACCTCGCGTTCTTCGACCAGGCCAACCGCATCGTTTACTCCTGGGACAACGACAACTCCGGCAACGAGAGCCAGCCGGTCGGGTACGTGGGCTACGGGTTCCTGGAGAGCCCGGGCAACTCCGAGAACGGCATCGACGATGATGGCGACGGCGACCCCTCCACGCCTCAGGGCCGCGACGTGGACGGCAACCCCATCACCGACCTCACGCGCGTCGGCTCCGACAACACGTTCCAGCAGTCCGACTTCCAGCCCCGCACGCTGGCTTCTGGCGACCCGCTCGTGCTCATCGACGAGGCCACAGGCCGCCGCTCGATCCAGTACGTGCCCGCCAGCGGCTCCATCACAGTTGAAAGCCAGGGCCGGAGCTATACCGTGCGGGCCGGCGACGTGGTTCAGGAAGTGCAGACGCAGATCCAGGGCCAGAACCCGAGCATCCCGCCGGTAACGGTCACGGAGAAGAACCTGATCGACGACGACCTCGACGGCATCATCGACGAGGACGTGACGCTGCACTTCGAGCGCCGCGCGCAGGCGTTCGGTGGCGGCGTGGTGACGCTCCCGGCGCTGAAGTACAAGAACTACGTGGGCTTCGCCCGCGCCATTCAGGGCCGCGCGCCGACCGAGGCGGACTCCACGACGTACGGCCTCCGCAACCTCCTCATTGACGAGTCTCGCGCTAACGGTGTGGACGAGGACGGCGACTGGAACCCCGCGACCGACGACGTCGGCGCGGACGGCCAGCCTGGGACCGGTGATCAGGGCGAGGGCAACGGCCGCGCGGATTCCGGCGAGCCCAACTTCGACGACCTCGACGTGACCGAGTCCGACCAGGTCGGCCTCTCGTCGTTCTTCTACTTCTTCCCCTCCAACGCCTTCCCGCTCACCGACGACGAGCGGGTCTGGGACGGCATGACGCCGGGCTTCTTCACGACCAACGAAGAGCTCCAGCTCCAGCAGCAGACCGGTGGCGTGGACGGCGACTTCGTGTTCGGCAGCGGGTACTTCTCGCTGGAGCCCGGCGAGACGCTCCGCTTCTCGATGGCGCTCGTCTTCGGCGACGACCTGGAGGACATCACGACCAACACGCAGACGATCCAGGAGATCTACAACCGGAACTACCAGTTCGCGCGTCCGCCGGACCGCCCGACGCTCCGCGCCGTCGGCGGGGACGGGCAGGTCACCCTCTACTGGGACTCCATCGCGGAACAGAGCTTCGACCCCGCGCTGGGTGAGTTCGACTTCGAGGGCTACCGCCTGTACAAGTCCACGGACCCCAACTTCCAGGACGTGGAGTTCGTGACGGACGCCTTTGGCAACGCGGCCACCCGCGTCCCGTTCGTGCAGTTCGACCGCGCCGACGGCATCCGCGGCATCTACACCTCCAACGACCCCCGCACCCGCGGCGTGGGCTTCAACCTGGGGACGGACACCGGCCTGCGGTACTCGTACGTGGACACGGACGTGAACAACGGGCAGACGTACTACTACGCCATCACGGCCTACGACCGTGGCAGCCCGGACTTCTTCCCGGCGGAGAACAACATCCTCTCCTCCCAGACCGCCGACGGCAAGGTGGTGACCGGTGACAACGTCGTGGAGGTGCGTCCCAACGCGCCTGTGGCCGGCTACACCGCCGGCCGCGTCGAGAACCTCGTGCGCGTGACGGGCACGACGACCGGCGAGGTGTTCACCGAGGTCCTCAACCCCCAGTTGATCCCCGACGGCGCCGAGTACGAGATCGTCTTCGACGACGACATCGCCGAGTCCCGCTCCTTCTCCATCCGCCGCAACGGCGAGACCGTCGTCACGACGCCTCTGGCGGAGGCCCCGTCGGCCGTCGTGGACGGCATCCGGTTCGTGTTCAACAACGACGTGGCGCGGATCGACCAGGACGCCTCAATGTTCCTGACTGAGCCGTCCTCCGCCGACCAGTTCGCGGACGCGTTCACGACGGTCTTCCAGAACCCGACGTGGCAGCTCCAGGGCGCCGCCGTCCCGTACGACTACGAGATCCGGCTCACGGAGCAGGCCAACACGCCGTCACTCGGCGGGATCCGGCTGGGCTCCACCGGGCCCGTGGTGCAGTCCTTGCAGACGAACGTGACGGTGTACAACCGGACGCTGGACCGCGAGGCCGCCTTTGTGTTCATCCCCACCGACGGCGGAGACGGCACGTTCACGGCCAGCACAACGGCGACGCCTTCGCTGCCCGGCTCGGTCCGCAGCGACGCGCTGCTCATCTACGACTGCGACAGCCCGACGCTGTGCGCGCCCAACGAGCTTTCCGTCTCGTACATCTTCCGCATCCGCGGCAACGCGCAGGGCCGCTTTACCGGCGAGATCCCCAACGCGGGCGACCGGTACCTCCTCGCCTCGCGGAAGCCGTTCTCCACGCGCGACGCCTTCGCGTTCTCCACCGTGGCCTCTGGCGTCGATGTGGACGCCGCGCAGGCGCAGCTCGACGCCATCCGCGTGGTGCCGAACCCGTACGTGGCATCGGCGAGCTGGGAGCGCCCGCCGCCGCGCAACCTCTCCGGCCGCGGCGAGCGCCGGATCGACTTTATCCACCTGCCGCAGGGCTCCGTGGTCCGCATCTACGACGTGCGCGGCTCGCTCATCCGCGAGCTCGTCCACGACTCCGGCCTGGACGACGGGACGGTGAGCTGGGACCTCCGCACGCGCGAGAATCTGGAGACCGCCTACGGGATCTACTTCTACCACATCGACGCGCCCGGCGTCGGCGAGACCACCGGCAAGCTGGCCCTCATCAAGTGACCATGACGATCAAGACCCTTACCGCCGGGCTGCTCGCCGCTCTCGCGCCTCTGGCGGTGGCGCCAGAGGCCTGTGCGCAGGACAAGCCGGGCACGACGGCCGCCTCGTTCCTCCTTATCGGCACCGACGCCAGAGGCGCCGCGATGGGCTCGGCGCAGACGGCCGTGGCTCAGAACGCCTCGGCGCTGCACTGGAACCCGGCGGGCATCGCCTCGGCCTCGGACCGGAGCGGCGGCAGCGCGCTGTTCTCCACCCAGGAGTGGTTCCTCCCCGAGACGCAGCACAGCTTCGCAGGCGTGACGCTCAACGTGGGTACGATGGGGACCGTCGGCGTGAGCGTGACGGCGCTCAACTACGGTGAGGAGCGCGTGACCACCGTGGAGCAGCCCGAGGGGACCGGCGAGTTCTACGGCGCGAGCGACCTCGCGGTCGGCATCAGCTACGCGCGCCCGCTGACGGAGCAGTTCTCCATCGGCGCGACGGCCAAGCTCGTCCGCAACCAGATCTACAACGAGTCCGCCACGGGCGGCGCGGTGGACCTCGGCGTCCGTTACGCGACGGGCTTCCGTGGCATCGTGCTCGGCGCCACGATGTCCAACTTCGGAAGCGACATGATGCTCTCCGGTCGTGACCTCCGCCGCCGCTTCGACAGCGATCCGGACCGCGAAGGCGACAACGACGACCTGCCCGGCGCGCTCGAAGTCGGCGCGTGGTCCCTGCCTCTGGCGTTTCGCGTCGGCGTCAGCGCCACGCCCGTCCAGGCCGGCGACGTGTCGCTTACGGTCAGCGCCGAGGGGCAGGCGCCGAGCGACAACAGCCAGTCCGCCAACTTCGGCGGCGAGGCCTCCTGGCGCGACCTCCTCTTCGTACGCGGCGGCTACCGCCAGGCGTTCTCCAGCGTCGCCGACGACGGCGGCTGGTCCGTCGGCTTCGGCCTCGCCTACGAGCTCAACGCCGACCTCGGCCTCCGCTTCGACTACGTCTTCCAGGAGTACGAGCCCTTCGGCACGCCTCAGATGTTCTCTCTCGGCGTCACGTTCTAGCCTCTGGCGACAGCGCCAGAGGCCGAGGCGCCTCCCAATCGCGCGCGGGTTCGCCCGCCGTTTTCCGGCCGCTCGCGGCCCCCTTTCTCCCTCACTACCATGAGACTCGCTACACGACTCGGCTTGGCCGCGCTCGCGTTCGTCCTCGCCGCCGGAGCGGCGCAGGCCCAGAACGTGACGTTCCAGGTCGACATGCAACGCTACATCGACTCCTGCCAGCACGACCCCGCCTCGGACGTGATGGAAATCCGCGGCAACGTGTTCGGCTGGGACGACTCCGCCCCGGACATGACGTACGACGGCGACGGCACCTACTCCTACTCCGCGGACTTCACCGCTGAGGAGGCCATCTCCTACAAGTTCTTCTCCACCGGAGGCCTGGGCTACGAGGATCAGACGGGCGACCGTGCCTACACGGTGACCGCAGACGCCAACCAGACCGTTGCAGAGGTCACCTTTGCAGACGGAGACCCCGTCGACGCGTGCAACTCGACCGCGGTAGAGGAGGACTACGAGGTCACCTTCGCGGTGGACATGTCCGTCCAGACCGCCCGTGGCGCGTTCGACCCCGCAACCCAGGTCCCCGGCGTCGCTGGCGCCCTCAACGGCGTAGACGATTGGGGCAGCGTGGCCGTCCCGATGCAGGAAGACGCCTTCCGGGACAACATCTACACCGTGCTCATCTCCGAGCAGCAGGACGCAGATGGCGGCCCCGTGTCGCTTCTCACCCCGGGTACGAGCCCGTACAAGTTCGTCATCCTCAACCGCTCCGATAACAGCATCGCGGCGTGGGAGAGCGGTCCGGACCGTCTGGTCACGACGACGGGCGAAGAGATGGATGTCGACAACGACAATCTCCAGGAACTCGCCGTCGCAGAGCGCTTCTTCAACGACGTGACCGCCAGCCAGGTGCTCCAGGACGCGAAGACGATCACGTTCCGCGTGGACATGCGCTCGGCAGCGTTCTACCTCGAGGACAACGCCTCCATCCCCGGCACGCCCAACGCGTCCACGTCCATCGACGGCGTGTGGATCAACGGCCCCGCGATGTGGGAGTCCACCGAAGGTGGAGGCCCCGCTGGCGGCATCTCGGATTGGCTCGGTTGGGGCCCCACGGGCCTCGGCGCGAACGACAACTTCGCGTTCTCCGATGACGACAACGACAACATCTGGGAGCTGACGCTGAACTACCCCGCCGGTGCGCTCACCACGCTCGTCGGTAAGCTCGGCCTCAACGCGAACGACAACGAGGGAGGCTTCGGCAACGACTCCTTCTACCCGATCGCGGAGAGCGACGGCACCATCAACCTCGTCTTCGGCGCCATGCTGAAGGCAGACGGCACCTACCGCGACGACTGCGGCCCGGACGCCGACGCCGACGGCACGTGTGACCCGATCTACGACCCGTACATCCTCATCAACAACACGGCCACACCGCCCACGGTGATGGCAGTGGACGGGACGGGTGAGATCGACGTCGCCAACGAGCAGGGCCCCGGCCTCGCCGAGGGCGTCACGCTCAGCGCGCCGCGTCCCAACCCGGCCGTCGGCCGCGTCACCTTCGACCTCGGCCTCGACCGGGCGATGGAGGTGGACGTGCAGGTCGTCGACCTCATGGGCCGCACGATCGTGACGCTCGCCAAGGGCGCCTTTGCCTCTGGCGAGACCGAGCTCTCGCTCAACGCGTCCTCGCTGGCCGCTGGCGTCTACGTCCTCCGCGTTCAGGCGGGTGGCGAGGTTGTCTCGCGCCGGATGACCGTCGTGCGCTAAGCACACCGGTCGCCAGAGGCCTCTGGGTGCACCGCTCCCGGGCCTCTGGCGGCCACGTTTGGGCGCGCAGCTTCGCCAGAGGCCGCGCGCACCGCTCCCGGAGGTGCAAGCCTCCAGCGAGCCCCCGCTCTTCGGAGCCTCGCGCCGACCGCCCGCACGGACGGTCGGCGCATTTTTTTGACCCGCCCGCGTTCCCGGCAGATGTCGACCCTTTTCCGCCTCGTACTCCTCCTCGCTCTGGCCTCCGGCGCCAGCGGCGCGCTCGCGCAAAGCGTGGACGTGACGTTCCGCTTTCTCCCGGACCTGACGGCGCCCGCGCTCTCGCCGGTGGTGCGGGCCTTCGTGCCGGGCACGATGCCGGAAGGGACCGTCAACGACTGGGGCCCCAACAATGGCGGCGTGATCGCCCCGACCGCGCCGTCGCTGATGACGTACGACGCGGCGCTGAACGAGTACCGCTACACGATCTCCCTCACGCCCGGCGACGGGCCTGTGGCCGGCGGCGGCCACGCGTACAAGATCCACTACCACCGGAACGCCAGCGGCACCGAGTACACCTGGATTACGGACCCGCTTGGCAGCGAGACGACCGGCGGCAACAACGACTCCGTGGTCCGGGTCTCGGACCCTATGGCCTTCCAACTCGCGCGCGAGCAGGACGCCAGCGGCCAGATCGTCGCCGTCTCCGTCGGGCTGTTCGGGACCGAGGCGTTCCCCTCCATCTCGTTCACGGTGAACGAGACGACGTACACGAGCGGCATTGAGGACACCGGCGACGGGATCTACCGATTGGAGCTTCCCACGCCCGTTCCGCCCGGCTCCTTTTTTCGCGTGGACGCGGCCGACGCCTCTGGCGACGCGGTAAGCGCCCAAGTCGGCACGCTTCCGCCCGACGTGGTGGACGCGCCCGTCCCCGCAGGCATCGAGGACGGCATCACGCATTCCGACGCCGGTGACGGCACGACGTGGCTCGTCCTCCGTGCGCCGGCCAAGAGCTACGTCTACGCCCTCGGCGACTTCAACGACTGGACGGTGGGCGACGACGCCCTCATGTTCCGCGACACGACCGACCCGCGCGGCACGCGCTGGTGGATCCGCCTCGACGGGCTCACGCTTGGCGAGGCCTACGACTTCCAGTACCTCGTCGACGGCACGATCCGCGTCGCCGATCCGTACTCGCCCATCGTGCTCTACCCCGGCGAGGCCGGCTACCCTAGCGGGCAGACCGACTTCGCCGTCGGCCGCTTTACCGCCGGCGGGAGCGCGTTCGCGTGGACCGACGACGACTTCGAGGCGCCCACGCAAGAGGACCTGGTGATCTACGAGCTCCTCGTCCGCGACTTCCTCCGCGATCACTCGTTCGTCTCCCTCACCGACACGCTCGACTACCTCCAGCGCCTCGGCGTCAACGCCATCGAGCTCATGCCCGTCGCCGAGTTTGACGGCGACGAATCGTGGGGCTACAACCCGGCCTTCCACCTCGCGCTGGACAAGTATTACGGCACGCCCGAGCAGTTCAAGACCTTTGTCAACGAGGCCCACGCCAGAGGCATCGCGGTCTTTCTCGACGTGGTGTACAACCACGCGACGGGCCAAAGCCCGCTCATCCGGCTCTACAACTCCGGCGGCTTTTCCGGCCCGAGCGCCAGCAGCCCGTACGCCAACGTCACCGCCACGCACCCCTTCAACGTCTTCAACGACCTCAACCACGAGAGCGAGCTGACGCAGATCTGGCTGGACAAAGCCAACCGCTGGTGGGTGGAGGAATACCACGTGGACGGCTACCGCTTCGACCTCACGGCGGGGTTCATGCAGACGGGCGACTTCTACAACTACAACCCCGGCCGCATCGCGCTCCTCACGCGCATGATGGACGCGCTCTGGGACGAGCACCCGGAAACGACGGTGATCTTGGAGCACCTCATCAACAGCGCGCAGGAGTGGCGCGATCTCGCCCTGTTCCAGCAAGACGAGGGCCGCCCCGGCGCCATGCTGTGGCACAAGATGGACCGCGAGTACGCCCAGAGCGCGATGGGCTACCCCACCGCGACGGACTTCCCGAGCACGCTGGAAGAGACCTACCCGCCCCGCTGGGTGGGAGGCCAGGTGCCTCTGGCGAACGCCGTGACGTACATGGAGAGCCACGACGAGCAGTGGACCATGTGGCGCAACCGCAACTTTGGCAACGCCTCTGGCGCGTACAACATCCGCGACCTCCACACGGCGCTGGACCGCCAGAAGCTCGTCGGCGCGTTTTTCCTGACCGTGCCCGGTCCGCGGATGATCTGGCAGTTCGGTGAGCTGGGCTACGGCTACGGCCCCGGCGAGTGCCTGGTCAACGGGACCTACCCCGGCGAGTGCGCTCCGGGCACGCCGGACCGCGTCAACGACAAGCCGATCCGCTGGGACTACTGGGAAGAAGGTGTCTCACCCTTCGGCGGCAGCTTCCAGGGCGCGCTCACGCCCGCGACGGACCGCGAGCGTGAGCTTCGCCAGAAGCTGTACGGCACGTGGGCGGCGCTTCTCGGCCTCCGCGCCGACTACGCCATCTTCAGCGACCCCGAGACGGAGTTCCGGGCCGAGCTGGGCCGCACGGCCTCGCGCTGGATCACGCTCTCGCTTCCGACCGCCCCCGAGGGCGAGCCGACGGAAGTCGTCATCGTCGGCAACTTCGGCGTCACCAACGCCTTCGTCGCGCCCGAGTGGCCCAGCACCGGCACCTGGTACGACTTCTTCGCCGACACCGAGCAAGAGGTGGCCTTCCCGCAGTTCACGCAGGAGCTCCTCCCCGGCGAGTTCCGCGTCTACACAAACGTGGACGTGCCCTCGCCCGACCCTGGCCTCATCACGGTCGCGAACGAGGACACCGAGCCTCTGGCGCCAGAGGCCTTCGGCCTCCGCGCGTTCCCCAACCCCGCCTCTGGCGCACTGGGCGTGGACGTAATGGTGCAGGACGCCGGCGACCTCACGGTCGAGCTCTTCGACGTGCTCGGCCGCCGCGTCGCAACGCTCCACGAGGGCGCGGCCCCGGCCGGGCGCCAGAGGCTGGACGTGGACGTGAGCGGCGTGCCCGCGGGCGTCTACGTGGTGCGCGCGGCCTCTGGCGGGACGGCGGCGACGGCGCGGATCACGGTGGCGCGATGACGGGGGACGGGGCCAGTGGCGAGTGGCCAGTGGGGGCATCGGACGATGCGCCAGAGGTCGTGTATCCGCTTGGAGCGGAGCACGGCGTCGTGGCTGAAGGTCAGATCCGCAGCTACCGCGATCTGCGCGTGTGGCAGGAAGGGATGAACCTCGCGGAAGCGGTGTATGCCGCCACGCAGTCTTTCCCTCCAGACGAGCGGTTCGGCCTGACCTCGCAGTTGCGCCGCGCTTCCGTCTCCGTCCCGTCCAACATCGCCGAGGGGTGGGGGAGAGGCGCAACAGGCGAGTACAAGCAGTTCCTTCGCTACGCCCGCGCGTCGCTCCGCGAGATCGAGACGCAATGGCTTCTCGCGGGCCGCCTCGGCTTTCTCGCGCCAGAGGCCGTCGCGGACCTCGAACAGCGCGCCGACCGCCTCGGCCGCCAACTCCTCTCGCTCATGCAGGCGCTCCGATGATTCGATCCCTCGGCCTCGCCCTTCTGCTACTGGCCACTGCCTACTCCCCACTGGCCCAGCCCGTGCCCCCCGACTGGGCGCAGGGCGCCGTGTGGTACCAGATCTTCCCCGAGCGCTTCCGCAACGGCGACCCGAGCAACGATCCGACCTGGGCCTCGCTGGACTTCAACGACCGCGCCGACAGCAGCCTCTGGCGCCCGAGCCCGTGGACCGGCGACTGGTACGCGCGCGACGCGTGGGAGGAGGACCTCGGCGACGACTTCTACGAGGACGGCGTCTTTTTCCGCCGCTACGGCGGCGACCTCCAGGGCGTGCTGGAGAAGGTGGACTACATCGCCGATCTCGGCGTCGACGTCGTCTACTTCAACCCCGTTTTCCACGCCGCGAGCCTCCACAAGTACGACCCGACAAGCTTCCATCACGTCGACCCCTACTTCGGGCCGGACCCCGACGGCGACATCGCGCTGGCCGCTGGCGAAGACCCCGGCGATCCGGCGACGTGGGTCTGGACGCGCGCCGACTCGCTCTTTCTCGACGTGGTCCGCGCCTTCCACGCCAGAGGCGTCCGCGTGGTCTTGGACGGCGTGTTCAACCACACCGGCACGCGCTTCTGGGCCTTCCAAGACGTGCGCGAGAACGGTCGCGCCAGCCGCTACGCCGACTGGTACAACGTGACGGCGTGGGACGACCCCGCCACGCCCCAGGACGAGTTCGACTGGGAAGGCTGGTGGGGCTTCAAGCCTCTGGCCGTCCTGGCAGACGAGCCCGATCTGCGACCCGGTGTGCGCGAGCACATCTTTGACATCACGCGCCGCTGGATGGACCCCGACGGCGACGGCGACCCGAGCGACGGCATCGACGGGTGGCGGCTGGACGTGGCCGACGAAGTCCCCGCTGGCTTCTGGCGCGACTGGAACGCGCACGTCCGCAGTCTCAACCCCGAGGCCGTGACCGTCGGCGAGATCTGGAGCCCTGCGGCGCACTTCGCGAAAGAGACCGAGTTCACGACCGTGATGGGCTACAGCGCCTTCGCGATCCCCGTCGAGCAGTCCATCTTGGACGGCCGCGTGCCTCTGGCGACGTTCGCGGACACGCTCACCGCGCGCCAGCGCGCCTACCCCGAGGCCACGCGCCACGCGATCCTCACGCTCATGGGCTCGCACGACACCGAGCGTCTGGCGTCGATGATCGTCAACGCGCCGCTGGGTACGCACTTCGACCAGGGCTCCAACCCGCGTCAGGACGAGCGCTACGCCGTTCGCGCGCCGAACGCCCGCGAGCGCGAGATCCAGCGCATGGTCGTCGCCCTCCAGATGACCGCCCGCGGCGCGCCGACGATCTACTACGGCGACGAGGCCGGCATTTGGGGCGCCGACGACCCCGACGACCGGAAGCCGTTCCCCTGGCCTGACCTCGACATGGCGCCAGAGGCGACCGACCCGCTCGGCCGCGCCCGCACGCCCGATCCCGTCGCCTTCGACAGCAGCCTCTGGCGCTTCCACCGCGAGGCCATCGCGCTGCGCAACGAATGGGACGTGCTCCGCCGCGGCGACCAGCGCTTTCTCACGACCGACGACAGCACGGGCACGCTCGCCTTTGAGCGCACGCTGGGCACCCAGCGGCTCATCGTCGCGCTCAACCGCTCCGATGCGTCGCAGCTGATCGGGATTCCAGGGGAAACCGGCCCGCTCGTGCCGATCTTCGCCTCGCGCGGGGCCGTGCGGGACATCCCCGCGCTCGTGCAGGTGATCTACGAGGACGACCGCACCGAACTCGGCTACCGCGTGCCCGCCCGCTCGCTCGTCGTCTACCGCCCCGTTCGCGACGCCGACATCCGCCCGCGAGGGCTCGACGAATGATGCATCTCCTTTCACGCAAGAGGCCTCTGGCGTCCGCGATGCTCCCCGGACCGACACCCCGTTTCTCCACGCCGGGTCTGGGCGATGCACGCCCCGCCCCTGCAGAAACGGCCTCTGGCGCCAGAGGCCCCGGGCGCCTGCGTCCATCCCCTGCTCGTCCCCAGTCCCCGGCCTCCAGTCCCTTCCGTGGCCTCTGGCGTGCGGCCGCGCTCGTGGTCCTCGCGAGCGGCCTCGCGATGGGCTGCAGCGAGACGGCCGGCCCGCCGCCCGAAGGCGAGGCCGTCAAGGTCCGCATCTGGCACCAGAAGGACGCCGCCGAGCGCGCGTTCCTGGAAAACTGGGCCGAGGCTTACAACGCCCGTCAGGACTCGGTCGAGCTGGAGGTGCTGTACAAGGAGACCGAGGAGCTCCGCAACCACTTCCTCTTCGCCTCCATCGGTGGCAAGGGGCCGGACATGGTCTACGGCCCGGCGGACAACATCGGGATGCTCGCCATCACCGAGACCATCCGCCCGCTGGACAGCCTGCTCACGCCAGAGGCCAAGGCCGCCTTTATCGACGAGGGCCTCTTGCGCTACGAAGGACGGCTCTACGGCGTGGCCGATCAGGTGGGCAACCACCTCACGCTAGTCTACAACAAGGACCTGGTGGACACGCCGCCCGAGACGTTCGAGGAGATGCTGGAGATCGCGAGGGCGAACACCTTGGACGAGGACGGCGACGGCTCCAAAGAGCGCTACGGGCTGGTGTGGAACTACACCGAGCCGTTCTTCTTCATCCCGTTCCTCACCGCCTACGATGGCTGGGTGATGAACGACGCCGAGGAGCCCACACTAGACAGCCCGGCCACGGTCGAGGCCATCGACTTCATCAAGCGCCTCCGCGACGTGGAAGGCGTGATCCCGCCGACGGTGGACTACAACACCGCCGAAACCCTCTTCAAAGAAGGCCGCGCCGCGATGATCATTAACGGCCCCTGGGCCTGGGCCGGCTACGGCGACTCCGGCATCGACTACGGACTCGCGCCGATCCCCTACAACGAAGCCTCTGGCGCGTGGGCACGCCCGATGGCCGCCGCGAAAGCGTACTCGCTCAACCCCGCCGTGCCGGACTGGAAGCTGCCCACCGTTCTCGGCGTGATGGCGCTCCTCACCGGTGACGAGGTCCAGGCCGACATGACGCGCGAACTCGCGACGATCCCCGTCCGAAAGGCCGTGCGGGCCTCTGGCGTGATGGAAGCCAACCCGATCCTCCAGCAAAGCCTCGCGCAGCTGGAGCACACGCGCCCCATGCCGACCTCGCCCACGCTCCGCCTGATCTGGGACGGCATGCGCGGGCCGTACCAACTCGTCATGAACGGCGAGGTCAGCGGTGAGGAGGGCGCTCGCCTCATGCAATCCGAAGTGGAGAAACGCCTCAACGACTTCGCTCTTCAAGACCGCTAGACCATGCTCAGTGCACCCACCGACGCCGCGGGGATGGAAGCCGCCTCTGGCGCCAGAGGCCCCGCGCCGACTCCGCCCAAGCGGGGAATGAGCGAGGCCACGCGCCACAAGCTCTTCCTCGCCTTCCTGCTCGTGCCGACGGCCGTGATCGTGCTCGCGGTCGTGGCGTTCCCGTTTCTGTACAACGTCGCGCTCTCGCTCTCGGACGCGAACATCTACACGCTGCGGGACTGGAAGATCACCGGGTTCGGGCAGTACGCGAGCGTGATGGCGGAGCCCGCCTTCTGGGGCGTGTTCCTCAAGACGATCATCTGGACCGTCGTGAACGTGGCGTTCCACGTCGGGCTGGGCGTGTTTCTGGCGGTCGTCTTGCACCAGAAGTTTATCAAGGGCAAGCCAGCGTGGCGGATCCTGCTCATCCTGCCGTGGGCCGTCCCGCAGTACATCACCGCGCTGACGTGGCGCGGGATGTTCAACTACGAGTACGGCGCGGTCAACCTGTTCATGAACCGGCTGTTCTCCGCCGATCCGGTCGCGTGGCTGACGGACCCCACGGGCGCGTTCATGGCCGCCATCATCACCAACATCTGGCTGGGCTTCCCGTTCATGATGGTGATCGCCCTCGGCGGCCTGCAGTCCATCCCTGGCGAGCTGTACGAGGCTGCCGACGTGGACGGCGCGAGCGCGTGGGTCAAGTTCCGCCGCATCACGGCGCCGCTGCTCCGGCCGGTTATGATCCCCGCGATCACGCTCGGCGCGGTCTGGACCTTTAACAACATCAACGTGATCTGGCTCGTCTCCAACGGCGGCGAGCCCAACGAGCAGACGCACATCCTCGTCAGCTACGTCTACGAGGCCGCCTTTGGCCTGTACCGCTTCGGCTGGGCGGCCGCCCTGAGCATGGTCATCTTCGCCGTCCTGTTCGTCTTTACGCAGGCCTTCCTGAACCGGACCAACGCGACCGAATCGATGTACTAGCCTCTGGCGCTAGAGGCCCGCGCGTGGCCTCGGGCCGGGGCGTGCGTTTCGCGGCGTCAGGCGCTAGACTCGCCAGAGGCCTCTGGCGCGGAGACGGCCGCTCCGCAGGATGACACGACCGGGCCCCTCGCCCGCTGACTTTCTCAATGCTCCATTCGCTCTCGCGTCCCCTCTTCCTCGTTCTCGCCGTCGCCCTCGCGCTCTCCGGGTGCGCCGGCGGCTGCAGCGACCCGACCGAGATCCTACTCGCGAACGAGGGGCCGGAGTCCCTCGCCGCGCTCGCCGTGGAGACCGGGCCAAGGCCGAAAAGCGACACGCTGAGCGAAGCCCGCGCGACCGTGCAGGCCTCTGGCGGCGGCGCGTATTACTACGACGCGCTCGCGTACGCGCAGGACGACCCCGCGATGGGCCTGACCGTCGGCGGTGAGCGTGTGCTGGACGGGTGGAGCTGGTGGCTGGACGTGGACTCCCTCGTGCTCGGCGCGCCCGACCGCCACCGGGGCGTCGCGCGGCCGGACTTCGCGGTCCGCGCCTACATGGAGCGCGACTCATCGGACTTTATCGCGAGCCTGCTGAACAAGGTCAAGGGCGACGACCGCGCCCGCTTCGTGGAGCGCATCACGCTTCTGGACTCGCGCGATTCCACCGCAGCGCTGCTCGTCGAGGCCGTGGACTCGCTCGGCGTCGTGGCGTACCGGCCGGCCATCGCCTCTGGCGCGAGCGCCGACTCGGCGCGCGTCGTGGGCGAGTCGCTCGTGTTCTTCGCCGGCGGCACGTGGAACGCCGTGCGCGCGACGGGCGGCACGCCGCGCCTCCGCGACATCGCCACCGCGCCAGAGGCCGGGCGCGACGCCGCCAACGTGCCCGGCGAGGTCAGCTTCAGCACGCCCGGCAAGGTCGTCGTAGCGACGGGCTCGTCGCCGGCCGCGGCCGATTCCCTCGCGGGGCTCGCGCTCCAAAACGCCGACGCGCAGCGCCAGAGGCGCGCCGAGCGTCTCGCAGGCGTCGTGGAACGCGTGCCTCTGGCGACCGAGGACATCGAGTTCGACCGCGCCTTCCGGTGGGCCGCCGTCACTCTGGACATGCTGGTGGCGGAGGACTCCACGCGGCTGACCCTCGCGACCGGCCTCCCCGGCGCGCCTCCCCAGCCGGGGCTCTCCACGATCTCAGCCACGCAAGCGCTCCTGGACCTCGGGCGCTGGGAAGAGGCGCGAAAGCTGCTCACCACCTTTGGAGACGCCCAGCTTTTCGACCGCCGCGCCGACCTCCTCGGCCGCGCCCCCAACGTGGTCACGGCTTCTGGCGAGGCCGAGTTCACGACCGCCGACGCGACGCCGCTGTTCCTCGCCGCCTCTGGCGACTACGTCCGCGCGACCGGCGACCGCAGCCTCGTCACGGGCGGCAGCAACTTCTGGTTCAAGTCGGTCTTCGCCATGCGCGGCCTTTACGAGGCCGACTCCCGCAACGGCAACGCGCTGGACGCCAGAGGCTTTCTGGTCTCGCGTGACGGTCGGACAGCGTGGATGGAGACCGACCCCGCCGGGGGCGGATTCCAGCGCCGCGGCCCCACCGCCGAAGCTCAGGGCGCGCTCTACCGCGCGCTCGGGACCGTCCGCGAGTACGCCGAGATCATGGGCGTCGCCGGCCGCTCCAACACGCAGTGGTACGCCGATACGGCGCAGGTCCTCCAGGGACAGTTCCGCCAACGCTTCCTCTCGGATTCCGGCATCGCCGACCGCCTAGACGCCAGCGGCCAGCCAGCGGGCGGCGTTCGCCCAACGGGGCTCCTGGCGCTCAGCGCCTTCGACCTCCCCGCCGCGGACAAGGCACGCCTCGCCAGAGGCCTGGCGGAGCAGTTGGCCTACCCGTATGGCGTCGGAACGCTGCCGCAGTCGGACAGCCTGTTCCACCCCTTCTTGCGCGAGCGCGAGTTCTACCCCGAGGGCGCCGCGCGCTACGGCGGCGTGGTCAGCACGTGGCTCGCCGGGCCTCTGGCGCGGCTGATGGCCGAGACCGGCGGCGCCGAGCCCGCGTGGGAGCTGACCCAAGCACAGGCGCAGCTCGTGACCGGCCGCGGCGTCGTCGGCGCGATCCCGGAGTTTTTGGACGCGCACCCGCGGCAGGCCGCCGGGCAGGTCGGCGTGGGCGGTGCGCCGGTCCAGCCGTGGAGCGTGATCGAACTGGTGCGGACCGCGATGGAGGGCTTCGTGGGTGCGAGCTGGCCGGACGCGAGCACGCTCCAGGTGCAGCCGCGCCTCCCCGAATCCTGGGGCGAAACCACGACGCGCCTCCGCCTCGGCGATGGCGCCGTGGACCTCACGCTGCGGCAGAGCGGCAGCGAGGTCACCGCGACCGTCGCGCCCGAAGGCCGCTTCGCCGAAGGCGCCGTTCTCCGCCTCGTCGGCCCGGGCGGCGCCGTCCGCGTGCCTCTGGCGATGGCGCAGGGCGATACGGCATTCGTCGCGCGCGAGCCCTTCGAGGTCGAGATCAACGGCGCGAGCGCGTCCATCGCGGGCGAAGCCGCTGAGGTCGAGCCCGTTGACGCCGCGCCAGAGGCCTGGGAGGGCTTCGCCTTTATGCAGCCGGACCTCCGCGACGAGTACCCGGTCATGCGCGCCGTCGAGAACAAGCGGGACCTCTCGGGCGACCAGATCCTGCAGACCAACATGAGCGCCCGCGTGATCGCCACGCAGACCGACCCCGACGGGGACGACTGGGGCTCGACGAACACCTTCACCTACCCCGAGGACATCGCGCCCGGCGTGCTGGACGTGACCTACCTCGAAGTCACCGAGGACGACTCCACGACCTACGTCCGCATCGAGTTCGCCACGCTCGAAGCGCTCGCCTCTGGCGCCTCACCGACCATCGTTTCGGTCGCGTTCGACACCGAGGAGGGCGGCGAGCAACGCGTGGGCCGCAACTCCCTTTTCGACTTCCCCAACGGCGAGGGCTACGAGTACGTCGTCCACATCGGCGACGGCATCTCGATCGAGAACGCCAGAGGTCAGGGCCTCGGCGCGCTCCCCGGCGGCGGCGCCAGCGGCTTCGACCCCGCCGCGGGCACGCTGGAGTTCTCCATTCCGCACTTCGTCATGCCCGCACTCGGGCGCGGCGCGAAGGTCGTCGTGCTCGTCGGCCCCCGCGCGTCGGGCTCCGGCCTCGGCGAGTTCCGCGACGTGCTCCGCGACGCCTCTGGCGACAGCGGCGGCGGCAAGGTGGACGACCGCGCCCCCAACGTCTACGACTTCATCGTCGGCCGCGTCACCCGATAAGCGCGCCGCCTCTGGCGCCAGAGGCCCGCACCCGAACATGGACACCAAACGACTCCTCAGCCGCCTCTCGTCGTACGCCGTGCTGGCGCTGTTCGCCTTTATCGCGGTCTACCCCGTGACGCGCATCCTGACGATCTCGATGCGGCCGGGGGACCAGTTGCTCAGCAAGTCGCTCGCGCTCATCCCCGAGGGCGCCTCGCTTGAGAACTACCGCGTGCTGCTCACCGAGACGGACTTCCTCCGCTGGTTGGGCAACAGCCTGCTCGTCTCCATCGTGGTGACCATCACGGGCGTCGCCCTCGCGAGCACGGCGGGTTACGCGCTTAGCCGCCACCGCTTCCGCGGCCGCAAGGCGGCGCTGAGCGGCATCCTGGTCACGCAGATGTTTCCGGCCACGATGCTGCTCCTGCCGCTCTACATCGTGCTGATCCAACTCGGGCTTATCAATTCGTACCTCGGCATCGTCGTCATCTACACCGCGACGGCGCTGCCGTTTTGCGTGTGGCAGATGAAGGGCTACTACGACACGATCCCCGCGAGCCTGGAGGAAGCCGCCCGCATCGACGGCGCGACGCCGTGGCAGGCGTTCTACAAAGTGATCCTGCCTCTGGCGGCGCCCGCGCTCGTCATCACGGCGCTGTTCTCGTTTATGAGCGCTTGGAACGAGTACGTCGTCGCGGCGGTGGTTTTGCAGGACACCGAGCTGTTCACGCTCCCCGTCGGCCTCAAGGGCTTTCAGGCATCCATGGCGACGCAGTGGGGGCTGTACGCGGCGGGCTCGCTGCTCGTCTCCATCCCGGTCGTGGTTCTGTTTCTGGTCCTGAGCCGCTACCTCATCTCCGGCCTCACGCTGGGCGCGGTGAAGGGGTAGCCTCTGACGCCAGAGGTTGGCTCTACCACCGCTTCGGCGTAGGGAGCACTCCGAGAACGGCCGCGACGGCGTGGTAGCCCGCCAGCATCGCGTCGAGAACGGGATGCCAGAGGCGCACGTCGGCTTCTGCGCCGAGGAGGTCCCAAGCCGTGCTGAGCACGCCGCGCTGCAGCACCGTCCGCGCGGCCAACAGCCCCCAGCCCCACGGCACGCCGAACGCGACGTGCAAGAGCGGCGCCCCGATCCACAGGATCAACCCGGAGATCTGCATCGCACCCAGTGCCGCGAGCAGGCGCGATGGGTAGTGCGCTCCGGCCGCCGCGTGGCGCCGCCTCTGGCGCCAGAATCTCGGCCACGTAGCGGGCGCCGCGCTCGGCACGAAGGCCTCTGGCGCCGTCACGTAGCGGACCTCGGCGCCCGCGCGCGCGGCGTCCTGCACGAAGAGGTCGTCATCGCCGCCCAGAGAGAGCGCGTGGGGCGCGAAGCCTCCCAATTCCCGCCAGAGGCCGCGCGGGTAGGACAGGTTGCGCCCGACCGCGTGCCACGCCTTCCCGTGCCCGATGGCACCGATGCTCAGCGCGGCCGTCAGCGCCGTCTCATACCGCACAAACCGGCCCAGCCACCCCGAGCCCGCCAGAGGCCCGTAGCCGACGAGGACGGCCTCTGGCGCGGCCTCTGCAAAGCGCGCAAGCGCGGCGAGCCACCCCGGCGGCGGGCGGCAGTCGGCGTCGGTAAACGCGAGGCGGTCGTGTGAGGCGGCTTGGATGCCGCGGGTGAGCGCGTTCTTCTTCGGCGGCAGCGGAATCGCGGCCTCTGGCGCCAGGGGCTCGGGCAGGGCAGGCGCCGAGGTCGGCGCATCGCCAGAGGAGATATGGACGAGCCGCAGCGGGACGGGGAAGCCCGCCTGCCTCTGGCGCACGAGGTCGGCTGTCGCGTCGGTCGAGCGGTCGTCCACGAGGACGACCTCGAAGGGGCGGTGCGTCTGCGCTGCCAGAGCGTCCAGTAGCGCGCCGATGTTCGCCGCCTCGTCGTGCGCCGCCACGACGACCGAGAGCGCCACGCCAGAAGCCTCTGGCGACGCTGGAGAGCCCAGGTCTCGCACGCGGTTCAGCCCCACGCTTACCCACGCCCAGCCGGCGGCCTGGACGACAAAGGCGAGCACGAGGGCGATGAGGAGCGCGGTCACGGACCGATGGTACCGACGTGCGGGCGCCAGAGGCACGCCCTCACGGCATCTCCCGCTGGCGCCGGGGGCGAAACCCCGCGGTGCCGCCTACCTTCGGCCATGCCCACGCCCGTCCGCCCGTCCCAGGCGCCCGTCATCGGCTTCCCCGACATGGGGCAGTTCTGGACAGCCGCCAACCTGCTCAGCCTCTCGCGGGCGATCCTCGTGGTCCCCATCGCGTGGCTGGTCTACCGCGGCGGGCCGATCGGGCCCATGTTCGGCCTGATCGGCCTGGCCATCGCGACGGACTGGTTCGACGGCAAGGTGGCGCGCTGGCAGGGACAGGTCTCGGAATGGGGCAAGGTGCTGGACGCGACCGCCGATAAGCTGGCCGCGGCCGCGGTCACGCTCGCGCTCCTCACGCGACCCGAAACCGCCGGGCCGAACCTCCCGCTGTGGTTCGTGCTCCTCGCCATCACGCGCGACGCGCTCCTGGCGCTCGGAGGCCTAATCCAGACGCGCCGCCTGGGCCACTTCACGTCCAGCCTGTGGAGCGGAAAAATCGCCGTCACGGCGCTTGCGCTCACCGTTGTCGCCGCGCTTCTCGCCTCGCCAGAGGCCGTTCTGGAGGCGCTCATCTGGTTTACGGCGGCCGTGATGGTCTACTCCATCGTGGAGTACACAGTCCGTTTCCGCGCGATCCTGCGCTACGGGCCGGACGCGCTGGAGTCGGACGGGAACGCGCTGCGGCGCGAGGGCGAGCGGTAATGCGCCCCTGGCGCGGCGGCTCCCTCTGCGGGGACTTGGACTGCGGCGGGCATCGGTGGTAGATCCGGCCGGGCCTCTGGCGCCAGAGGCCGGCTCTGGCGGTCGCGCCTGATGCTTGGGAGCGGCGCACACCCGCAAGAGGCGGAACCCCCACGCGACCGTCCGGCAGGCCATTTGCGAGAAGGGAGGGGGACCCCCGAGAGTGCCGCTCACGCGCGTGCGTGCGCGGTGCCCGTTCCCTTTTCGCGCTGCCCGGTTCCAATCCTCCATGCAGGCCGACTCCTCCGCCACGCACTCCGAACCGCTCAAACTGTATCGCACCCTTCTCGCCGTTGGCGGGATGGTGCTTATCGGTTTCGGGTTGCTGTACCGCCTCGCGGAGCCCGGCATCGTGGACCCCCTGGCGGAGCGGACCACGCTCGGGCTCGCCGCCGTCCTCGTCGTGGGGCTCACCTTCACGAGCGAGTGGGTCCGCGCCCGCGCGCTACGGTTCGTGTACGCGCTGTTCTACGCGATCTCCGCGTGGCAGATCTACGTCGCCACGCTCAACGACTTCTCGATCTCGTCCGCGCTCGGGATCCTGCTCGTGTACTTCGGCTGCTCGGCGGGGATGCGGACGCCGCGCCAGCTCGCGGGCTACTCGGCGGTTTTCGTCGCGGCCGTCGCCTTCGCGCTGTTCTCCGTCGACGACCCGCTCGTCCCCCGTCAGACGTTTCTCGCCACGCTTACGGCCCTCGCCGTGCTCGGCACGTTCGTGCTCCGCTCCCGGCTCGCCGTCGTCAAGCGGCTCGACGCCTCCCGCGAGGAGGCCCTCGCGGCGGTCCGCGCCAAAAGCGAGTTCCTCGCCACGATGAGCCACGAGATCCGCACGCCCATGAACGGCGTGATCGGCATGACGGACCTGCTCGCCACGACGCACCTCACGGCGGAGCAGCAGGACTACGTGAACACCATCCGGGCCTCTGGCGACACGCTTCTCGCCATCATCAACGACGTGCTGGACTTCTCCAAGATCGAGGCCGGGCGCCTGGAACTGGAGAACGCCCCGTTCGCGCTCCGCGACGGCATCGACGACGCGCTAGCGGTCGTGGCGCGCAAGGCGGCTGAGAAAGGCATCGAGCTCGTCGCCTACGTCGAGCCGACGGTCCCGGACGCGTTCATGGGCGATACCATCCGGCTGCGGCAGATCCTGCTCAACCTGCTCTCCAACGCCGTCAAGTTCACCGATAGCGGCGAGATCGTCGTCGAGGTGCGGCGCGATGGGCCGCTGAGCGGCGGCCGACTGCCGCTGGACATCCGGGTGACCGACACGGGGATCGGCATTCCCGAGGACCGGATGCCCGGCCTGTTCGAGTCGTTCTCTCAGGTGGACTCGTCCACGACGCGCCGCTACGGCGGAACCGGCCTCGGCCTCGCGATCTCTCGCCGCCTCGCCGAACTCATGGGCGGCAGCATCACCGCCGAGAGCACCGAAGGCGAAGGCTCCACCTTTGTCCTCCGCCTCCACCTGGACGTGCGGGAAGCGGCGCCAGAGGCCCCGCCGCTCGCCGCGAAGGTCTTGCTCGTAGACACGCACGAGCGCGCCCGCAACGCCCTCGCCGCCACACTGCGGGCCTCTGGCGCCACCGTTCTCCCCGCCCGGAACGCCGAGGAAGCGATCGCGCACTTGGACGGCGGCGCCCGTCCCGATGTCGCGCTGCTGGACTTCCAGGCGGACGGTGCTCCCACCGCCGGCTCCCGCGACGGGTTCGCGCTTGCGCGGCGGCTCCGCATCCGGCTCGCGCGCCTCCCCCTCGTGTTGCTCAGCCCGGTCGGCTCGCGCGCCCCCGAGCCCGGTCTGTTCGATGCCGTCCTTTCGCGTCCCACGCGGCGCTCGCGCGTGCTCGACGTCGTCTCGCGGCTCACGCGCGGCGCGGCGCCCTCGCCGCGTCAGGAGCAGAGCGCGCAGTCCGTAGCCGCCAGAGGCCTCTCCATCCTTATCGCCGAGGACAACCCGGTCAACCGCAAGGTGGCGCTCGGCCTCTTGCGCCGCCTGGGCGGCACCGCAGATGTGGCGCACACCGGCCTCGAAGCGCTCCACGCCATGCGGGACCGCGCGTACGACGTCGTGCTGATGGACGTGCAGATGCCGGAGATGGACGGCCTCACGGCGACGCGCCGCCTCCGCGCCGAGCACGAGCACCAGCCTTACGTGATCGCGCTAACGGCCAACGCGCTCGCCGGTGACGCCGAGGCGTGCCGCGAGGCGGGCATGGACGCCTACCTCTCCAAGCCTGTTCGCCTGGACCACCTCGCTGACGCGCTGGCGCGCGCGCCGCGCACCGCCTCTCCGCCTCCGGCGCCGGCCTCTGGCGCCGCGCCCCCGCCCGCACGCGCGCCGAGGCTCCTGCCGTCGCCAGAGGCGCCAGCGGAGATGCTGATGCACCTGGCGAACAACACGGGCGTTGAGGACCCCGCCTTCGCGGCCGAGGTCCTCGACGCGTTCGCGGGCTCGGCGCAGAGCCTGCTCGCCCGGCTAGACGACGCATGCGTAAGCGCCGACGCGGCCGCGCTGGCGAGCGTGGCGCACGCGCTCAAGTCCGCCTGCGCCACGCTCGGCGCGAGCGACGTGGCCGACGCCTGCGTCGCGGCCGAACGCGCGACCGAGGATGGGTGGACGCCAGAGGCCATGGCGATGGCGGCGGAGATCACGGAGTCGATCGGCGAACTGGCCCAGGTGGCGGCGCAGGCGGCGGACGACGCCCGCGCGGCGGCGGTTACGCCGGCCTCCGAGTTCGCGGCCTGACCCGTCTCGGAGCGATACGACGGCGTTTCACTTCGGGACGGTGTCGTATTTGCGTATACAAGGCCACGGCCAGAGCGCGTTTGGCGCCAGAGGCCGGGTGCTTGCCAAACTCCTGGCAGTTCCCGCCGATACACACTCTGGCTATGCAGACCGCCCGCCGCTCCTCCATCGTCCGCCGCTCCGTCGTGACCGCTTCCAATCTCCAACTCCACCACCGAGGCTTCGCGCTGCGGCTGGAGCAGGCGCAGGACGGCTCGGACCGCTACTCGTTCTCCATCGAGAGCCGGGGGTACACGCTGCACACGTCGGCCTCTGACTTCCGCACGGCGCAGTCCGCCGAGCGCGCCGCCCGCGTCTTCGTCGATGACGCCCTCGGCGGCTACGAGCGCGCCACGCGCGCCCTGGACGCGTAAACACCACTTCCCGGACGTCGCTGCTGACCCGCAGCCGGACCGTGGCGTGGTGGGGCGTGGGCTGAGCCCGCGTTCACGCTCGGCCTCTGGCTGCCCCTGGGATTCTGAGCCCTCGGCCTGTTTGGCCGGGGGCTCGGTGCGTTTGCGCCTCTGGCGAGAACGCCAGCGAAAAGGTGCCCCCGCCTCTGGCGCCAGAGGCTACTCGTCGTCCTCGAAGTAGAAGTCCTCGTTCTGCGTCGGGTAGTCCGGCCAGACCTCCTCGATGTTCTCGTACGGCTCGCCGTCGTCCTCCATCTCCTCCAGGTTCTGGATGACCTCGTAAGGGGCGCCGGTACGGTCGGCGTAGTCGATCAGTTCGTCCTTGGTGGCAGGCCAGGGCGCGTCTTCGAGAGTCGCCGCGAATTCGAGCGTCCAGTACATGTCAGGCGGGGAGAGAGGGGCCCGGAGCGGGCCGAGAGAGGTCGGAATCAGGGCCGCACGATAGGACGGCCCAGACCAAAAAGCAACGGGGGCGCGGATTTGCAGCGCACCTCACGAAAAACGGGCGGCCCCGCCGTGGAGACCGCCCGCCAGAGGCCGTGTGCGGGCCGCGAGCCTAGTCGAACGAGACGGTCTGCGTGCGCGCCGCTTCCAGGAGCTCCTGGTACTCGCGCGGGCTCACGCCGGGCACGAACGTCGTCACCGGGTTGATCGGCGTGCGCTCCTCGTTGAGCAGGCGCACCTCGTAGTGGAGGTGGGGCGCCGTGGAGAGGCCCGTGTTGCCGCTGTACGCCACCGTCTGACCACGGCGGACGCTGGAGCCGACCTGGATGCCAGGGGCCACACGCGAGAGGTGGGCGTAGCGTGTGAGCTTGCCCGCGAGCGGGTGGTCGATCTCGATGACGGTTCCGTAGCCGCCCTTCGCGCCGATAAAGCTCACGACGCCGTCGCCAGCGGCGTAGAGGTCCGTCCCGACAGGCGTCGGGAAGTCCACGCCGGCGTGCATCCGCGTGGTGTGCAGGATGGGGTGGTAGCGCATGCCAAAGCCACTCGTAAGCCGCGCGTTCTTGAGCGGCAAGATGGCGGGCTGCTGGCGCAGAACGGCGTCGCGGGAGGTCGCGAGCTCCTTCAGCTCGTCGTAGGAGCGGTTCTGAAGCTCCATCTGGCGTTCCAGCCGTCCGATGGTCGCGCTCGTCGTCTTGAGGAGCTGCGCGGTGGGCGTGGAGTAGTGGACGAGGTCCTCGCGCTCCGAGCCGCCGACGCCCATCTTGAACTCGTCCTCGGAGATGGGCTCCGCGTTGAGGACCGTGCGGTAGAGCTCGCGGTCGGTTTCGGAGAGCTCTTCGAGCTGGTCCGAGAAGGCGACGAGACGGGTGCTCGTCTCTTCCAACTCGCCCTGGAGCGCGCGGATCTCCTCGCGCTGCGCCACTTCAACGGGCGAGGTCACGAACTGGGCCATCACGCCGACACCGACGGCGGCCAGGACGAGCGCGAGCGACGCGATGGCGCCGAGCTTCAGCCAGAGCCCCTTGCGGCTCGGCTCGACCTCCACAAAGGAGCAGGACTCGTGATCGTAGTAGTAGAAGCTGTTGGGCATAGGGCGGGGCTGGCGCTAGGAGGAAGCGAGGGCCACCGTCTTGAGGACCGGGCTGCGTACCCGGGCCGGTCCTGAAGACGAGGGCCGCCTGTTCACCCACCCGAACAAAGGCCGCGCCAGCGTGGGCTCGGCCGCGTCATGCTGCGCAGAGACGGCCCGGAGGCCTCGCTACGCGTGGTGGGAGCACATTCGCGGGGCCCCAAATGTATCAGGGAGTCCCCTAGGTGTCAACGTCGCGCCATCCCTCCTCCGATTCCTCTCCTAACCATTTCATTTCGTAGCCAGTCGGAGCGGATCGAAACGCTCCCCGTGGACCACGTCTTCCGGCGCCAGAGGCCTCTGGCGGAGGGTGAGACCCTTACTCCGTGTCGTGCTCGAACCACTCGATCCCCCGGCGCGGGGCGCCGTCGCGCTTTCGCTGGATCTGATCGTGCAGGCGCTTTTTGAACACCTCGGCGGGGTCGTAGCCGTAGTGCCGGAGGAGGTAGTTCATCGCGATGACCTCGCAGATGACCGTCACGTTCTTGCCCGGCACGATGGGCAGCTTGACGACCGGGAGCTCCACCGAGAGGATCCGGTCGGTCTCGTCCACCATGTCGATTCGGGTGTACTCCTCGCTCTCGTCCCAGGGGTGGATCCGTACGATGACCTCGATGCGCTTCTGGTGCCGGATGGCGCGCACGCCGAACATCGCGCGGACGTCCACGATGCCGAGCCCGCGGATCTCCATAAAGTGCTGGGCGAGGTCGGTGCCGGCGCCCATGAGCACGCCCTCGGTTTTCTTAGTGGCGATCACCACGTCGTCCGCCACGAGACGGTGGCCGCGCTCCACCAGGTCTAGTGCCACCTCGCTTTTGCCGATCCCCGCCGGGCCCGTGAGGAGCAGGCCGATGCCGTAGACGTCCAAGAGCGAGCCGTGGAGCGTGAGCTGCTCCGAGAACTGGTCCTCCAGGAAGTCCCGAAGGCGGCCCATAAATGGGACCGTGGCCTCTTGCGTGCGGAACAGCGGGACGCCCGCCCGGGTCGCGGCGTCGCGGAGCGAGTCCGGGATGGTGTTGCCGTCGGTGAGGACGATGCAGGGGAGGTCAAAGCCGAGCAGGCGCGAAAAGGCCTCCATGCGCGCGTCGTCGTCCAACCACGCGAGGTAGCGGCACTCGGTGTTGCCGAGCACCTGCACGCGGTGGTGCGTGAACAGCTCGGTGTAGCCCGCCAGTGCGAGTCCCGGCCGGTGGATGGAGGGCTCGGTTACGGTCCGCGCGCTCACGTCCACGCCGTTGACGGGCTCCATCTCGGCGCCCACGCGTTCGCGCATCCGCTCGGCGAGGTATTCGACGGTGATGGACTCTTTGCGGAAGGACTGCTGCGGGCGCATCGCGACGGGCGGGGGTGTGCGGCAAGATCGCGCGCGCCAGAGGCCCTGGGTAGCGGGTGCGGTGTTCGGGGCCTAGCTGCACGGTGGCCGGCCTCTGGCGAGGTTGCCTTGCCTCTGGCGGGCCGGACCTGGGGCATTCTGAGACAGCACCCCCTCCGCCCTGCGGGCACCTCCCCGAGGGGAGGGATGGGACGCGCCTCTCGCCGAATATGGCGAGGCCTCTGGCGCCAGAGGCTCGGGCCGACTTGATTCCGAGATCCGAGATCCGAGATCCGAGATCCGAGATCCGAGATCCGAGATCGGCTACGGCACCTGCACGACTTCCATCACGCGCTGCACGATGGCGCCAGAGGCCACCTCCTCGGCTTCGGCCTCGTACGTCACGCCGATGCGGTGGCGCAGCACGTCGGGCGCGATCGTGCGCACGTCGTCGGGTGTGACGTAGGGGCGGCCGTCTAGAAAGGCCGTCGCGCGGGCGGCGAGCGCGAGCGCAATCGTCGCGCGGGGGCTGGCGCCGTGGGCGACGAGCCCGTCGAGATCCTTGGCGCCGTAGCGGGCGGGCTCGCGGGTGGCGAGGACCAGGTCCACGATGTACTCCTCTACGCTCGGGTCCACCCAGAGCGCGTCCACGATGGCGCGAGCGCTTACGATGGCCTCGGGCTGGACGATAGCGCGCGTTTCGTGCGCCTCGGCGGTACGGGCCATGCGGCGCAGGATGGTCAACTCGTCCTCTCGCGAGGGGTACCCCACGACCGTTTTGAGCATGAAACGGTCCACCTGCGCCTCGGGCAGCGGGTACGTGCCCTCCTGATCGATGGGGTTCTGCGTCGCGAGAACCAAAAACGGCCGGGGCAGGGGGTAGGTGCTCTCGCCGATGGTGACCTGCCGCTCCTGCATCGCCTCTAGGAGCGCGCTCTGGACCTTTGCGGGCGCGCGGTTGATCTCGTCCGCGAGGACGAAGTTGGCGAAGACCGGGCCTTTCTTGACGCGGAAGGAGCCGTCACCCTGGTGGTACACCAGCGTGCCGACCAAGTCGGCCGGAAGCAGGTCCGGCGTGAACTGGATCCGCTGGAAGTCCGCGTGGACAGCCTTGGCGAGGGTGGAGACCGCCAGGGTTTTCGCGAGGCCCGGCACGCCTTCGAGGAGCACGTGCCCGCCCGTGAGCAGCCCGATCAGGAGCCGCTCGATCATCTCTCTCTGCCCTACGAGCACCTTGCCGACCTCATCCAAGAGAGGCTGCACCCACGCGCTTTCCTTCTGGACGCGCTCCTTAAGCGCCCGCAGGTCCGGTGGGCCGCTGGCGCGTGCCGGAGTGGCGCCAGAGGCCTCTGGCGTGGGGGACGTGTCCGGCAGAGGCTGGAAGTCGGGCGGGGTGGAGTCGGTCATGGGCCGAAAATAGCGCGGCGGCTCAGGCCTCGGCGGCGCCGAAGCGCGCGCCTGGGGTGAGGTCGGCGCCGTTAAGGAAGTCGGCGGCGTCCATGCGGCGCTTGCCCTGGCGTTGTGCCTCCAGAACCTCCACGGCGCCTGTTTCGCACGCGATGACAAGCGCGCCGCTGGCGTCTAGAACCTCGCCTGGTGCGCCGCTCGCCTCGGCGTCGCCAGAGGCCTCTGGCGACCAGACGCGAGTGCGGAGAACTTTGAGCGTCTCGGATCCGGTGCCGGGGTCCCACGTGGTCCACGCGCCGGGGTAGGGCGAGAGCGCGCGGACGAAGTCGTGCACGCGGCCGGCCGGCCGGTTCCAGTCGATCTCGGCGTCCTCGCGGAAGATCTTAGGCGCGGGGCTCGCGAGCGCGTCGTCCTGTGGCTGGCCTTCGGCCTTGCCAGAGGCGATCCGGCGCACGGTTTCGACAACGGCCTCGGCGCCAATCTCCATCAGCCGGTCGTGTACGTCGCCCGCCGTCTCGTCGGGTCCGACGGGCGTGCGGCGCCAAAGGATTACGTCGCCGGTGTCTACGCTCGGGCGGAGGAAGAACGTGGTCACGCCGGTCTCGGTCACGCCGTCCATGATCGCGCGGTTGATGGGCGCGGCGCCGCGGTAGGCCGGCAGGAGCGAGCCGTGGAGGTTGAACGCGCCCAGCTTGGCGGTCTCGTAGACCTCGCGCGGCAGGATGCGGAACGCGACAACGGCGTGGATATCGGGCTCCAACTCGATCAGCCTCTGGCGGAACGCCTCGTCCTTTAGGCTCTGGGGTTGGAGAAGCGGGATGCCGTGGTGGTCGGCGGCTTCTCCGACGGCGCTTCTGCGCACCTTCCGGCCGCGGCCTGCCGGCTTGTCGGGAACGGTGACCACGGCGACGGGCGCGAGGCCAGCCTCTACGAGGGCGTCGAGGGAGGGCACGGCGAAATCGGGCGTGCCCATAAAAACGATGCGGGGGGCGTCGGTCACGGAGGCGGGGAGGGGCGGGCCGCAAGATCGCGCGCGCCAGAGGCCGGGGCGTGCCGGGCCTCTGGCGTGAACGCAAAACGCCCCGGCTCGCAATGAGCCGAGGCGCAAGAGGCGGGCGTGCTCTGGCGGTGCGCCAGAGGCTTAACGGTTACAGGCGCGTGCGCTCGTCCCAGATGGGCACGAGGAGCTGGTAGTCGCCTACGCCTTCGTCCACGAAGATGAACTGGCGGCCGTGGCGGAAGTAGGACCAGATCTGGTAGGGCTGCGTGCCGTAGTTGAACGGTTTGTCGTCCACGTGGTCGGGCTCACCAAAGCGGATGTACACCTCGCCGCGGTCGGTCGTCCAGCCAGAGTCCCGCATGCGGCCGTAGCGCTCGTTGGCGTAGGCCACGCGGTAGTAGTACTCCTCCATCTGCTCGTTGCGGGAGGTCGCCGGCGTAGGGTCGCGGCGGCTCCAGAACTCCTGGAAGAGTTTGACCTTCTCCTCGAACGTTGGCGCGTTGCGGAGGGCTCGGAGCTCGCGGTCCTTGGCCACGTAACGGAGCTGGGTGATGGCGTTGTCGAGGTCCGCGATCTGCGCGTCCAAGCCCATCCACCGGACCGAGAACTGGCGTTCGGCCTCCGCCACGAGGATGCCGAAGGAGTCCTCCAAGCGGATCGTCAGCGTGTAATCCCCGACCTTCAGGTTCTCCGTTTCGACGCGGAACGCTGCGGGCGTGCGGCCGGCCGGCGCGTCGAGAGGCTCGGAGACGAGGACCGGGACGCCGACGTCTTCGCGCTGGCGCGGGGCCAAGCCGAGAAGGGCGACGAACGACGGGCGCTCTCTCTGGCGCGAGCGGTCCGTGACGGCGTAGGTCACCTGGAGCGCGCTAGGCTCCTTGGCGAACAGCTCGTAGTAGACTGTGAAGGCTTCCTGCTCGGTGGAGATGGAGCCCCCAAGGTTGGGCTCGAAGCGGCCGCTGGCGTCGTACGCGTCGAGAAGGACGGGGTCGCTCATCGCGATGGGGCCGCTCATCTCGCGGACAGCCGTGCCGATCTCCTGCGCAAACACGCGGCCGCTGGCGCCGTCCTCAAGCGTGAGCTCTACGACGTACTTACCGGGCTCCACGCCAACGCCCTGAACGGAGCGGTCCGAGCCTTCACCCAGGGTTTCGTCGTAGCTCGCGACGGTCACGTCGCGGGTCCACGTGCGCGAGGTGACGAGCCCGGCGAGGGTGCCGTCGTCCGAGAGGCGCTTGATCTCTGCTGTGACGACGTAGCTGGCCTCGAACCCGACCGACCGCGCGAGAAAGCGCAGGTTCTGGTAGGGGATGTCCGCGTATACGTCGAGCGTGGCCTTGCCGTCGTCGTCGCGCGTGACTACGACCTCGGCGTCGAAGGCGGGCTCGTAGGTGGCCTGGCTCCACGCCGGTGCCGCGAGGAGGCAGACGAGCATCGCCCCGAGGAGCGAGAGGGAGTAGCGAGCGCGCATAGGCTCTGTGAACACAGGGACGAGAGTATAGGGCACGGAAGGCCCCGCGCAGAACGGGACGAACAAAGATGGCGCTTTCGAGAGCGCTTCCGCCTCTCAGGGGCTCCGAACCGTCCGCGAACGGGAACGGACGGCCGCACAGAGGCCCGAACGGTGCGCCCCTGGCGCCAGAGGCGGCCTCTGGCGGGCCGTAGGAGCGGTGTGCCGCACCGCTGGCAGAGGCTCGGAAGGAACGGTGCGCCAGAGGCTTCGCGCGCCCAGGCCGAGGTGTTGAAACGGGTTAGCGGAATCCGCCTTTCCCGTTACGCCACCGCGCCGCCCTCGAAGAGCGCCTGCACGAACGCGGCGCGGTCGAAGACCTGGAGGTCCCGCATCCCCTCGCCGACGCCGATGTACTTGACCGGGATCTGGAACTCGTTCGAGATCCCGATCACGATGCCGCCCTTGGCGGTCCCGTCCAGCTTGGTGAGGACGAGGCCGGTCACGTCCACGGCCTGGGTGAACGCCTCGGCCTGGCGGATGGCGTTCTGACCGGTGCTGGCGTCCAGCACAAGCAGGACCTCGTGCGGCGCGCCGTCCACCTGCTTGTCCATGACGCGCTTGATCTTGGTGAGCTCGTTCATGAGCCCGATCTGATTGTGCAAGCGCCCGGCGGTGTCAATCAGGACCACATCGGCGCCAGAGGCCTTGGCGCGCGCGACGGTGTCGTACGCCACCGCGGCAGGGTCGGCGCCGTGGTATTGCTTGACGATGGGCACGTCGGCGCGCTCGCTCCAGATCACCAACTGCTCCGTCGCCGCGGCGCGGAACGTGTCGGCGGCGCCGAGGAGCACGCTCTTGCCCGCCGCTTTGTAGCGGTGCGCGATCTTGCCGATGGACGTCGTCTTGCCCACACCGTTGACGCCGACCACCATCACGACGTGCGGCGAGTTGGGCAGCGGCGCCTCGAAGCTGGCCGGACGCTCTGGCTTGCTCTCCAAGAGCAGGCTCGCGATCTCGTCGCGGATCAGGCCCTGGAGCTCTTTGGTCGTAACGTACTTGTCCTCGGCCACGCGCGCCTCGATGCGCCCGATGATGTCGACGGTGGTTTTGACGCCCACGTCGCTCGTCACCAGCGCTTCTTCGAGGTTGTCCAGCACCTCCTCGTCCACGGTGTCCTTCCCCGCGACGGCGCGGCTGAGCTTGCCGAAGAGGCCGCTGCGTGTCTTTTCGAGCCCGTCTTCGAGCTTGTCCTGGTCGTCCTTGTTGCGTCCGAAGCCGAAGAGCGCCATCGTGGTCAGGTGTGAGTGAGGTGCGGGGAACGAGACCTGCGCGCGTGAGGATTCGCGCCAGAGGCGGAAGGTGCGGCCTCTGGCGTCAGCGGGCCGCGAAGAGCGCTCGGAATTGAGGGATGAGGGATGAGGGATGAGGGATGAGGGATGAGGGGGGCGCCGGTCGATTTGTTCCGCCAGAGGTCCCGTTCGCCATCCGCATCCCGCCCCGCCTCTGGCGCTGCGCCCGTCCTCCCGTAGGAGCGTGTCGCACATGTCCGGTTCTAAGGATTCTTCTGGGCCTCGCCAGAGGCCTCTGGCGGTCGAACCGGCCCTCACCCGAGGGGAGAGGGGACCTCGTCGGTGGGATCAAAGAGGCCTCTGGCGCCAAGAGCCAGCCCCCAGCCCCCAGCCTCTGGCGCCAGCGGCCCGCCCCTGCTCTTTCCGCCTCGTCTTCCCACCCGGCGCCAGAGGCCCGGCCTAGCTTTGGGCATGACCGAGACCGCACCGCTCGCCTCTGGCGAGGCCACCGATCCCAACGCCGACCTCACCGCCTCCGCGCTCAAGCGCGGCCGCGAGGTCGAGATCACGCTCACCGACTTCGCCGACCGCGGCAAGAGCCTCGCCCGCGTGGGCGATGGTGACCGTGGCTACGTCGTCTTCGTGGCCGGCGCTGTGCCGGGCGACCGCGTCAAGGCGCGCGTGTTCAAGCGCAAGCGCTCGTTCGCCGAGGCGCGCATCTTGGACGTGCTCGAGCCCAGCCCGCTCCGCGTCCAGCCGCGTTGCGAGTACTTCGATTCGTGCGGCGGGTGCAAGTGGCAGCACGTCGGCTACGAGGCGCAGCTGGAGATGAAGCGCGACCACGTGGAGGGCGCGCTCCGCCACGAGGGCGGCATCGACCTGGATACGCATGGGGCCTCTGGCGCCGGCGTGCAGGTGCTCCCCACCATTGGTGCCGAGGGCGAGCCGTACTACTACCGCAACAAGATGGAATTCTCCTTCTCGGCGCAGCGCTGGCTGACCGACTGGGAGATCGCCTCTGGCGAGGCCATGGACAAGGACTTCGCGCTCGGCCTCCACGTGCCCGGCCGCTACGACAAGGTCTTGGACCTCAAGGTGTGCTACCTCCAGAGCGAGTGGAGCGCGCGGCTCGTCAACGGCGTCCGCGAGTTCGCCAAGCACCACGGGTGGCCCGCGTGGAACGTGCACGACCACAGCGGCTACCTCCGCCACCTCGTGATCCGCACGCCGGCGCACACGGACGAGAAGATGGTCAACCTCGTGACCAGCCACGAGAGCGCCGAGAAGATGGCGCTCTTCGCGGACTGGCTGCGGACCGAGTTCCCCAGCGTGACCACGCTCGTCAACACGGTCAATAGCGGGAAGGCGCAGACGGCCTACGGCGAGAAGGAGATCGTCGTCTTCGGCTCTGGCGTCGTCCACGACAAGATTGGCGAGCACACGTTCGAGATCGCGCCGAGCGCGTTTTTCCAGACCAACACGAAGGGCGCCGAAAAGCTGTACGCCATCGCGAAGGAGATGGCGCACTTCCAGAAAGACGACCTGGTCTACGACCTCTACTGCGGCGCGGGCACGATCTCGATGTATGTCGCCGATCAGGTCGAGCGCGTCGTGGGCGTCGAACTCGTGGAAGCGGCGGTGGAGAACGCGCGCGTCAACACTGTGGAGAACGGTGTGGACAACTGCACGTTCGTCGCGGGCGACATGCTCAAGCTGTTCACGCCGGACTTCGTGAAGGAGCACGGCCAGCCCGATGTGGTCCTTGTGGACCCACCGCGCGCCGGGATGCACCCCAAGGTGACCGAGCAGATCGCCGCGCTCCGGCCCGAGCGCATCGTTTACGTCTCGTGCAACCCGCGCACCCAGGCGAAAGACCTGCAGCGCCTGCTCGCGACGACGAACAACGGCTACCGCATTGAGGCCATTCAGCCCGTTGACCTGTTCCCGCACACGGCGCACGTCGAGAACGTGATCGGCCTGCGCCGGATCGACGCGCCAGAGGCCTCTGGCGCCTAGCTTCTATCACGATGGCTAGAGAAGTATGAAGCGGGATGCCTCTGGTGTAAATAGATCTGCCGTGTTCATGTTTTTGGTGTTCGTGACTGCGCTATTCTCGTGCAATACGACAAGTGGGAGCGAGTCTGAAAACGTATCGTGCTCGGCTGATAAGCTTGGTATCAGCATCCAGGTTCTGGAAAAAAGATTCGCAGGCGGGAAAGCAAGGTCTTATTCCGATAGAGCTTTCGCCGAACTGCGTGGGTGGGCGATTCGGTCCGATAGCTCTATCGTCTTGCCTGTGATTATTTACACGGAGGGACGCTGGGCCTCTAGGTCGGATTTGGAAATCGAAGGAGTTCAGGTAGGCTCGATAGGGCGCAGCGTTACTACGGCTCGCGTGGAGATGGAACACATCTACGATCTAACCTGCGTGGATTACATTCAGTCCATATCTCTCGCGCAAAAGGTTTATCCCACCTGATGCCTTTTGCGCCGCGTCGACACGCGGGAAGCCTCTGGCGAGAGCGCGGAGGCGGAAACAACGTCCGAGGCGTAGCGCGCGGCCTCTGGCGCCAGCGGCTCGCGGCGCCAGAGAGCTACAGCTTGATCCCCTCGCCCTCGCGCGCGAGGTCCGTGTCGGGGAACACCTCGCGGGCTTGCGCGAGGATGCGCTCCAGCGTGGCGTCGTCGTGCGTGGGGTCGTGGTGCGAGAGGAGCAACTGGCCCACGCCCGCTTCGGTGGCGATGCGCGCGGCGTGCTCCCACGTGGTGTGGCCCCATCCGTGGCGGAGCGCGTACTCGTCCGGGGTGTACTGCGCGTCGCTGTAGAGCACATCGGCGCCTCTGGCGGCCTCGATGAGCGTGGCCTCCGATTCGGCGTCGCCGTGCTCGTAGTCCGTCGCGTAGACGAACACGGCGCCAGAGGCCTCGAAGCGGTAGCCGCTGGAGCCCTGCGGGTGGTGCAACGCGAACGGCCGCACGGTCATCCCGCCGACATCGAACGACGTGCCGTTGGCCTGAGGCTCGAACACGACCGTGGAGCCGAGCTCTTCGAACGGGACGGGGAAGAACGGCTCGCTCATCTGCCCGCCCATCGCCGCCTCGATCTCAGCCGGCGTGGCGACGGCGTGCAACGTCAGCTTGTTGCCCGGTGCGTAGAGCGGCGCGAAGAACGGGAGGCCCTGGAGGTGGTCCCAGTGGAAGTGGGAAAACAGCAGGTGCACGTCCAGAGGCGCGCCGCCCGCCTCGGCCGTCAGAGCTACGCCCAGGTCCCGCACGCCCGTCCCGGCATCGAGGATCGCGATCTGGTTGTCCGGCCCCCGCACCTCCACGCATGTCGTGTTGCCGCCCACGCCGAGGTGGCTGGCGCGGGGCGTCGGGAGAGAGCCGCGGACGCCCCAGAAACGGATCGTGAGGCGGTCGCGAGAGGCGTCTGAGGACATGGGGGAAGCTACGGGGCCTCTGGCGAATGGAGGGGAGGCGGGGGCGGAGATCGCCAGAGGCGGCGGGCTCCGGCGCGCGGAGGCCTCTGGCGAGGGCGTGGCCCCGTCAGAAATGGAAGCGGCGGAGGTTCACCACGGTCTCCACCAGGATGACCTTGACAACAGCCGCGATGGGGACCGCAAGCGTCATACCGAGCACGCCGCCCACCTGCCCCCCGAGAAGGATGGCGCCGAGCACGAGGGCCGGGTGGAGCGAGACGTTCTTGCCCGTGATCCACGGCTGCAGCACCGCGTTCTCGAACAGCTGAAGGATGCCGAACAGGACGATCACGCCTGTGGCCTGCCCGAACCCGTCGGAGGTGAGAACGGAAACGGCGAGCGAGAGCGCGGCCGAGACCACGAAGCCCACGTAGGGGACGAAGTTGGCCAGTCCGGTGATGATGCCTAGCACGAGGTAGTACTCCACCCCCAGCACCCACAGGCCAAACGCCGTCCCCGCGCCCACAAAGACGGCCACGATGGCTTGCCCGCGGAGGTACCCGCCGAGGTGGTCGTCGATCTTGTACACGACGCCCATGGCGAACTCGAACGCCCGGTTGGGGACCAGGCCGAGAAGCTTCTTGCGGAGGACGGGGCCGTCCTTCAGCAGCGCGAACAGCACGAACGGGATCAGCACGAAGTTGCCGATCATCTCCAGCGCGTCGGGCACGTACACCACGAGCGGCCGCATCTCGCTGGAGGCCGCGCCCTGGATGGATTCCACGAGCCCGAGCTCGCCGGGCTCGACCATCGGGAGACGGTTCGCGAGCTCGACTTCGGCGTTGGAGAGGAGGCGGGGGATCTCGCCAGAGGCCCACCGCTCTTGGAACGCCTGCGCCTGCTCCAATAGCAACGGCGCGCCCAGGACCGCCGTGGCGGTCAGGATCAGCACGAGGCTCAGAAAGACGAGCCACGCCGAGGCGGTGCGGCTCACGCCCCGTCGCTCCAGCCGGTCCACGAGGGGCAGGAGCAGGTAGGCCAGGATGCCGGCCACAACGGTGAGCCCCGCAATGCCGGGCGCCACGAAGATGATCGCGAGGATGCCGCCCAGCACGACGAGGGCGGCGAGGCCGCCCAGGCGTCCGGAGCGCTCCACCTGCCGGACGGGGGAGCTAGACGGAGCGGCTGCCATCGGCGTCTTCCGGGGCGGCGCTCAGGGCCTGGGTGTCCGCGACGTCGCCAGAGGCCGCGCGGAGCTTTTCGCACTCGCGCGTGAGTTCTTCCACCTCGTCGGAGACCTCCACGAGCCGGAGGCCGACAAGGCGCGCGAGCGCGAGGAGCACCTTCACGCCCAGCCGGGAGTTGCGGTCCAGCAGGCCGAGAAGGTCAGGCTGGAAGAGGCTGAGCAACGTGCAGTCCGTTTTCGCGCGCGCCGTGGCGGTGCGGATCACCTCGTTGAGCAGCGCGATCTCGCCGAAGAAGTCGCCGTCGGTGAGTTCGACGAGCTCGCGCCCGCTGGGCTCGCTCTGGATCGAGACGGCGCCGCGCTCAATGATGTACATCCCGAGCCCGGGCTCGCCCTGGACGAAGATGGACTCCCCGGCGACGTATTCGCGCCGGTGCAGCAGCCGCCGGATGGCGTCTAGCTCACGTGAGGAGAGCTCCTCGAAGAGGGGGATGTTCTGGAGCACGTCGGTCTCGGTCGTGTTGGGACCACCGAGGAGGCTCTTCCAGAGGCTCTGCATAGGGAGTGGGAGAGGGGCGGCGCAAGGTACGCGGCGCGGCCCAACCAGATCCTCTGGCGCTGGAGGCGCCGCGGCAGAGGCCCTCGCGCGGCTCCGCGGAGGCCGCGTCGTGGCGTACTCTCTGGGAAACCATCGCTTTGCCCCATGCGCCCTCGCTCCGCCGTTCTCCTCGCTGTCGCTCTCGGACTCTCTGCCGCGCTGGCCTCGTGCGACTCCGTTGTAGACGCGTTCGTGCCCGACACGATCACGTTTGACGGGGTCGAGATCGAGACGTTAGGAGACGCCAGCTTCCGGCTGGAGAACGACCGCCTCGTCGTAACCAACATCGGGACCTCTGGCGAGGACGGGATCGGCCTCTGGCAAAGCGTGGACTCGGCGTACCTCACGTTCGAGCCCATCGATCTGCCGACAAACGGCACCTTCGGGATTTCCGTCCGCGATACCGACAACGAGTTCCTCGCCTCCATCTTCGCCAAGGACAACGGGGGAGGGCGGCACGACATCGTGTTCGACATCGCGCCGTCGATCGGCGTGCAGGCGGTGACGTTGCAGTACCTGCTCGGTGGTCAGGTGCTCGTCGAGATCCCCAACTTCCCGTTCCTCAACAAGACGCTCCGGGCCGAAACCAACGCGGGCAGCGCCGACGGGAAAAACGGCTCCACGCGCGTCGTCCGCAGCGGCGGGCGCTACGTCGTGGGCCAGGACTACGGCGAGGACGACACAAAGGCGGCGGGCGCCGGGGCGCCAGAGGCCTCCGGCGGGTGCCGTTTTGCGCAGATCTCGCTGCCGGTGCGGGTCGGGGATCTCACGTCGGTCTGTGCGGACCTTGTGCAGGTGGTGATCGAGGACGCGGACCTCCCGGCAGACATCCGCGGCGCGGCCGTCACGGGCAGCTACATCGACCGCTTCGTGATCACGAGCGTGACGGTGGACGACCAGGAGTAGGGGCGCCAAAGGCCTCTGGCGCGAGGGAGCTCAGCGCCGAGGCTCGCCAGAGGCGCACAAAAAGGCGAACGCCCGCCCCGCGAGAAACGGGACGGGCGCTCTTTTCGGGAGGCTATGGCGGTAGCCTTCCCGATCGGGGCCTCCGGAGCTCAGGCGCCAGAGGCGGGTTGGTTCAGGTGCCGGCGGAGTAGTCCGTCGCGTAGACGACCTGCTCATCGGTGAGCTTGTCGATGCTTAGGCCCATCGTCTCCAGCTTGATCTCGGCGATCTCCTGGTCGAGCTCCTCGGGGAGGTCGAGAACGGTGTTCTCCATCTCCTCGCCGGCCTCGTGGGAGCGGATCAGCGCAAGGTGCGCCTGGAGCTGGTTGGCGAAGCTCATGTCCATCACCTCGGACGGGTGTCCTTCGGCGGCGGCGAGGTTGACGAGACGGCCGTCCGCGAGGACGTAGACCTTCTTGCCGTTCTCCATCGTGTACTCCCGGTTGTCGTCGCGGATCATCCGCGCGTCGGTCGAGACCTCGGCGAGCTCCTGGAGGTTGAGCTCCACGTCGTAGTGGCCCGTGTTGCACACGATGGCGCCTTCCTTCATGCTCAGGAAGTGCTCGCCACGGATAATGTCCTTCATGCCCGTTGCGGTCACGAAGATGTCGCCCACCTTGGCGGCCTCCTCCATCGGCATCACGCGCATGCCGTCGAGCGTCGCCTTGAGGGCGGCGGTCGCCTTGACCTCCGTCACGATGACGTTAGCGCCCATGCCCTTCGCACGCATCGCCACGCCGCGGCCGCAGTGGCCGTAGCCGGCGACGACGAAGTTCTTGCCCGCGATGAGCACGGAGGACGCGCGCAGGATGCCGTCGATCGTGGACTGGCCGGTGCCGTACACGTTGTCGAAGTCCCACTTCGTCTCGGCGTCGTTAACGGCGTAGACGGGGTAGCCCAGCTTGCCGTCCTCAGCCATCGCGCGGAGGCGGTGGACACCCGTCGTGGTCTCCTCGGAGCCACCGATGATGTCCTTCGTCTTCTCCGGGAAGGCGGAGTGCACGCGGAAGATGAGGTCGGCGCCGTCGTCCAGCGTCGTGTCTGGGGTCTTGTCAATGGTGCGGTCGATGCACCAGTAGAAGTCCTCGGTGTCCTGCCCGTACCACGCGTAGATCTCCACGCCGTCCCCGTCGCCGTTGGGGCCGAGCGCGAGCGCCGCGCTCACGGAGTCGTTCGTGGAGAGCGGGTTGCAGCCGCTCCACGCGACTTCGGCGCCACATGCCTTCAGCGTCTCGATCAGAACCGCCGTCTCCTTGGTGACGTGGAGGCATCCGGTGATCTTGTAGCCTTTGAACGGCTGCGTCTTGGAGTACTCCTCGCGCAGCTTCATGAGCACAGGCATCCGGCTCTCGGCCCACTCGATGCGCATGCGGCCCGCGTCCGCGAGCGAGAGGTCGGCGACTTTGTACTGTCCTTCCTTGTGGTCCATCGAGGGTGGCCTGTGGCCGGGCGTGTTTTCAGTCTAGGGTGAAACCTACGGCGCGGACATGAGAACGGTTTGTAAGGGCTCTGCTAACTCGGCGTGTGGCGCGCCAGAGGCCTCTGGTGGCTGGAGGCGTGAATCTCGCCAGAGGCTGGCGCTGCTCTGAGGTGGGGGATCCGATACATGTGGCTGTTTTTGAGGGAGTACCGATCTTGAAAGAGTGCTTGCCCTCCCGCTCCATCACGTGCCCCCGGTCCTCCGCGTCGGTCTGCTGAGCCTCGTCCTCGCCGCGTGCGAGCCGACGGAGGCGCCCTCGGGGCGGGTTCTGGGAGAGGCGCCAGCGGCTTCTGGCGGCGCGGCGACGGTGCCGGTTACTGGAAGCGTGCGCACGGCCGCGCCATCGTTCCGCGTCCGCGAGTGGACCGTTGATGACGGGCTCCCAACGCCCGTCGCTGCGGTGACGCAGACACCGGACGGCTATCTGTGGATCACCACGAGGGAAGGCCTCGCGCGTTTCGATGGGGTCCGGTTCGAACTGTTCACGACCGAGACGACGCCCGTCTTTCGGAGCGATGATTTTGTCGGAGCGTCGGTGACTCGCTCGGGCGACCTCTGGGTGGGAGACAAGAAAAAGTGGACCTACCGCCTTCGCGACGGCGCTTGGACCGCCTACCCGCTGGACATGGACCGCCACTGGGTCCAGTCGTTCTACGAAGACGCCGAAGGCGGCCTTTGGTGTGTCACCTCGGGGGAATACGTGTTTCGCTGGAAGGGCGAAGGGTGGGAGCCGGTAGAGCAGTCCCTTATCGGGAACTGGCCGCCGTTCTCCGTGGACCCGAGGGGATCGATATGGACGTACCTCGATCCCGGTGACGCGCCAGGGGTGCCCGAGAGTGCGACCGGGAAAGGCGTCGTGGCGCGATGGGACGGAGAGCGGTTCGTGCCGCCCTCCGATAATCGCCTGGCGGGTTTTACGGAGACCCAGCATGGCCCTGTGTTCTACCAGCGCACCGAGGAGCAGCGCGACGGCCGGCCTCGCGTCAACATCACCGACGCCTCTGGCGCCGTCCTCGCGTGGGGATGGGACAAGGGCGACGATTCCCGCGTCCGCCTGGTGGACCGCGCGGGGCGGGCCTGGGTCCAGCGCGAAGAGGACGGGCAGACGGTGCTCACGGTCCTCAGGGATGGTGAGGAACTGGCACACATCCGCCCCGAGGGCGCGACGTGGTTCGAGCAGGTCTTCGAGGACCGGCAGGGGAACGTGTGGGTGCACACGCGCAGCACCGGGCTGTTCCAGATCACAGAGGAGCCCTTCCGCCGCTACACCGGCGAAGACGGCATCCCACAGTACGCTTCCGAGGCCACGCTCGCGCCCGATGGAGCCATCGTGGTAAGTGCGCACTCAGGCACGGCGTCCAGCTTCGCGACCCTGCGTGACGGGGTGGTGGCGCCAGAGGCCGTCCGCCTGAGCCCCGCCCCCGGGCGAGCGGCGGAGCACACCGCGCCCGACGGCACGACCGAAATCGGTCACGTTGTCACCGACGCCAGAGGCCAGCGCTGGGGGGCGGTGAAGCCATACTTGCTCAGGCTCCGCGAGGGCCGCGGCGAGATCGTGATGAGCACGGGCAACGCGACGCTCTGGGCGATGCAGACGGATCCCACCGATGCTGATGTGCTCTGGACGGGCGACTATAGCGGCGTCGTCCGGCGCTTCGACACACGAGCGCTCGCAGTCACCGACTCATTCCAAGTTGACGGATGGGTGCGCGCGCTGTACCCCGCGCCAGACGGGCGCCTCTGGATTGGGTCGACGGGCGGCCTCACTGTGCGCGAGGCCTCTGGCGCGCTGCGCGTCGTTGCGGACTCGTCCGTGGCGATGTGGACGCGCGACATCACCCCGGGGCCGGACGGAGCGCTCTGGGTGGCAACCGAGACAGGTGGCCTCTTGCGCGTGCGCGGCGGCGAGGTGCGCGCACTGACCACACAGCATGGGCTCCCCACCGACTTCCTGACGACCGTGCTCCTGGACGATCTGGGGTACCTCTGGCTCAGCGGCCGGGTCACGCTCTACCGCCTCCGCCTATCCGACGCCCACGCGGTTCTCGACGGCACGCGCCAGAGGTTGGACGTGGTGACGCTGCTCCCGTCGGCTGGGCATCTTGGATCGTCGGCCGAAATGACCCGGTCATTGCACGCGCCTGACGGCAGCCTGTGGATCCCGTCATACAAAGGCGTCACACGCATCGACCCAGCGCTCTACGCGCAGCAGTACGCGCAACCCGCGAGCGTCATCGTGGAGGAGATCGAGACCGAGGCCTCTGGCGCCTTCAAACCCGCCAGAGGCCTGCGCCTCCCGCTCGGAGAGCGCACGCTGACCGTCCGCTACACCGCGACCGAGTTCGTCTCGCCCGGCCACGTCCGCTTCCGCACGCGCTTGGAGGGTCACGATGCCGACTGGGTGGATCAGGGGACCGAGCGCCGCGCGATCTACGGTGGCCTCGCGCCCGGCCGCTACGCGTTCCACGTACAGGCGATGAACGCGGGAGGGGTGTGGAGCGAGCCTCTGGCGGCGGAGGCATTTGTGGTCCCGGCGCGGTTCACCGAGACGGCGTGGTTCGCGGTTCTATGTCTGCTCGCGCTCGGCGGGCTTGCCGCACTGGCGTACGGGGCCCGTGTCCGCGTGCTCCGCCAGAGGCAGCGCGAGTTGGAGGCAACCGTCGCCGAGCGCACCGCAGACCTCGCGGCCGAAAAAGAGATCGTGACGGCGCAGGCCGCCGAGCTGCGCACGCTGGACGAGGCCAAGAGCCGCCTGTTCGCCAACGTGTCCCACGAGTTCCGCACGCCGCTCCAGCTCATCCTCGGGCCTCTGGCGGACGTGCGCGAAGGCCGCCACGGCGAGGTCGCGCCCCAGGCCCGCGACCAGATCGACCTCGCGACGCGGAACGGGCGGCGGCTGCTCGCGCTCGTGGAGCAACTCCTGGCGCTGGCGCGGAGCGACGCGGGCGTGCTGGAGATCGAGCCGGTCTGGCTTGACGCCGCCGCGTTCGCCGTGCGCGTCGCCGAGGCGTTCGGGCCTCTGGCCCAGCGCGAGGGCATCGCGTTCGAGACGGATTTACCTGCCGCCAGAGGCACGTTCGACCCCGTCCTGGTCGAGACCGCCCTCGCCAACCTGCTTGCCAACGCGTTCAGCTTCACGCCCGCTGGCGGGACCGTCACGCTCTCGCTCACGCCAGAGGCCGCCGGGGAGCCTCTGGCGTTCCGCGTGCGTGACACCGGGCCGGGCCTCGCGCCGGATCAGGCCGCGCGCGTGTTCGACCGCTTTTACCAGGCCGACGACTCGCCCACGCGACGCGGCGCGGGGACCGGCATCGGGCTGGCACTGGTCCGCGAGATTGCCGACCTCCACGGCGGCGCCATCACCGTCACGAGCACGCCCGGCCAGGGCGCCACGTTTACGCTCACGCTGCCGGTCCACGCCGAGGCGCCAGAGGGCGCAACCCGCCGGGCCTCTGGCGAGCCCGGCCTCCAAACAGCCGCGCTCCTGTTCGCCTCGGGCGACGGGTCCTCGGGCGACGGCTCCGCCCGCAACCGGGCCTCTGGCGATGGGCGCTCTGGAGACGGCCGGCTGCACCTCCCGCCGCTCCCGCCAGAGGCCCCGGCGGACACGCCGCGCGTGCTCGTCGTGGACGACAACGCCGACCTCCGCGCCCTCGTCCGCCGCCACCTCGACAGCCGCTACGTCGTGACGGAGGCCGCCTCGGGCGACGCCGCGCTCGACCTCGCCAGAGGCGCCATCCCGGACGCCATCGTAAGCGACGTGATGATGCCTGGGCTCGATGGGCTGGGACTCGTCCGCGCCCTTCGCGCCGATCCCGAGACCGACTTCGTGCCGGTCCTGTTGCTGACTGCGCGGGCCGCCGTCAGCGATACCGTGGACGGGCTCGGTGCGGGCGCCGACGACTACCTCGCGAAGCCGTTCGACCCCCGCGAGCTACGTGCCCGCGTGGACGCGCTCCTTACCTCCCGCCAACGCCTGCGCGAGCGCTGGCAGGACGCGGCGCCAGAGGCCGAGCCCTTCCCGGTCCGGCTCGCCTCTGGCGCGAGTGCGGACCAGCGCGAACTGGTCGGGCAACTGGTGGGGGGCGTGGACGCACGCCTGGACGACGAGAGCCTCTCGGTCGACGACCTCGCTGAGGCCGTGGATATGAGCCGGTCCACGCTCTACCGCCGCCTCCGGGGCGCGCTGGACGGCTCGCCCGTGGACCTGGTGCGCGAGGTGCGTCTGGCGCGGGCGGGCGGGCTCCTCGCCAGAGGCGCGGGCAACGTCTCCGAAGTCGCCTACGCCGTCGGGTTCAAGAGCGTCTCGCACTTCGGCGCGTGCTTCCGCGAGCGCTACGGCGCCACGCCATCGGCCTACAGCCGGGATCAGGCCGCGGCCTGACGCCAGAGGCGTCGGTTTGAGACGCTGCCGAGAGGATCTGAGACGCTGTCGAGAGCAACCGAAACGTGAGGGCGTCATTTTGGGGCACGTACCCGCCATCGTCCCCGCTTATCCCTGAACACGCCATGATCTACCCGCCGCCCTCATCTCTCCTGCGCGTCCATTGGACTGCTGCCCCTCGCATCGTCTCGCGGACCGCTGCTTTGTTCGTGCTGCTCGGCGTGGTAGCCGTCCTCGCGCCAGAGGCCCAGGCGCAGCAGGTCGCCGCGTTTGAGAACCGCTGGAAGGGCGCCGAGCGCCTTGCGGTAGACAGCGGCTCGCTCGTCGCCAACTCCTCCGGCAACACCGCGTGGGTCCTTGAGCCCGTTGACGCGACGTATGTGCGCCTCCGCAATCTCAATACCGGGCTTTACCTACACAACCAGGAAGGGCTCGCGGTTGGGCCGATCCAGCCCGGGTGGTGGAGCGCGATGTGGGTCCTTGAGCCTACCAGCGATGGGTACGTGCGCATCCTGAACCGCTGGACGAGTACCTACCTGCACAACGAAAACGGCCCCCTGGAGCTCGGAAGCGCCGGCGAAGGCTGGTTTAGCGCGATGTGGAGCCAGCAGCCGGTGCAGACCCGGATGGCGTTCTCGCGGGCAACGTCTGATATCGGAAGCCACCTGCAGTCTCTCCTGTCCAATCACACCGAGTACGGCATCAGCGGGGGCGTCTCGTCGACCGCTGCGACCCACATCCAGGGCATGGCGGTTGTCGGCAAGTACTGGGTTCTCTCTCACGACAATGCTGGCAACCGTGATGGAGACCTCATCATCATCGACCCCGCTACCCGGGAGCGTAAAAAGAGTCACACAATCCAGTTCACCGGAGATGATGGCTATATGGCCGCGGCGCAGGGCAACGGGGACTATCTCGCCGTCGGCACAGGGACGAACAAGTCGGTTCGTGTGTTCTCGGTGTCGAGCGCTGCGACAGTGACGGAACTGACCAACCTCAATCTGAGCGACCCGCTCGGGGGCAGCCGGATTGAGAACGTGGCCTTCGCCTACCACCCCGTCCATCAACGGCACTACCTCCTCCTGATCAACGGGAGCACGAACAAGCTGTACGTGAGTTCAGGGTCTGCGCTGGAATCCTCCACGTGGAGCGTCGTATCGCAACGGGGCTCTGTCCCGTACGGGGAAGCCGGGATCTCACTCCTCTTCGACCAGTCCTCCGGTTCGTTCTACGTCGTCAGCCTGGGCCAGAATGGCACCATCTCCGATGAAGAGAACTCGTTCTCGGTGTGGACCCTGTCTCAGGCCGACGCCTCATCCCCCACGAACATGTTTACGGCCAGCGCTGCGTCCCCGGAGCACCGGAAACTTACCGATGGCTCAGGCAGCTTCCGCTGGGGAGGTACCGCGCACGTACTGGCCAACGGCAACGTTCAGGTCATCGCGGCCCCCCGAGACTTCAAGCTGATCGGGGACAGCGATTTTGGCGTGTGGACGTCCCGACCCACGTGGGCGTCAACAGCCGTCGTCACCACGCCTACGCCCAACATCCCCATCATCCGGGTCCGGGTCACATCGGTAAAGTGTGTCGAGACGACGGAGTGGGGAGAGGATGAGGTCTACCTCGTAGTAGATGGAAGCCGGTACCCGTCCGGGAACGAATCCTACCACGACATCAACGATGGGGAGTCGTGGTCGGTCGGGGCGTCGGCCACCTCGACCTCGGGAGTGACCATCACGCTGATGGAGTACGACACGACCGATGACCGGGACCTGATCGGGACCTTCTCCGTCCCGATCCAGAAGATCCACGGCAGGTACACCGAGACCCTTCGGGGCGACGACGGGGTGTACCAGGTCACCTACGAGGTGAGCGGGCAGTAGGCGCCGCTGACCTGCACGGGCCTCTGGCGCCAGAGGCCCGGGAAGAGTAGCACACGGCCGACGCCGCTGGCCTTGCAGCACGACGCCATCGACACGCCAAAGCAAGCCTCTGGCGCCGATTTGAGACGCTGGCGATAACATTTGAGACGCTGGTGATACCTGCCGGAAGGGGCAACAGGGTTGCTTAGGGCTCCCCAGTCTCCCCAGCCCTATGACTTCTTTGCGACTCACCCTTGTGGCTTTCGCCGCGCTCCTCCTAACTCCCGCCGCTCTCGCGCAGCCCATCAACGACAGCATCTTCGAGGCGATGCCCATCGCGGCCGACGGCATCTACACTGGCACCAATGCAGGCGCCGACGCCGAGCCGTTCAACAACCCTACTGCGACCTGTACTTCGACCGACAATGGCGAAGCCGTCTGGTGGGTCTTCAAGGTGGAAGAGGACGCCGCCATCACCATCGATCTCGCGGGCTCCACCTTCGACACCGTTTTGTCCATCGCTCAAGTCGGAAGTGAGCTGGAAGAAATAGCGTGCGATGATGATGGCATCCCGGGCGACGGCATTTTGACCTCCCGGATCGAGAACTTCGCTGCTCAAGCGGGGAGGCGTTACTTCGTCCGTGTGGTCGGCTTCAATAGTGCTGAAGGTGACATCGCGATGGCTGTTACATCGCAGGCTACGTCCGGCGGTGGCACGGCTCTTACCACGCCACCGTACGACTCGTTCGGGATCGGGCGGAACTTGAATCTGAACGATAATGGTGCAGTAGATGGGTTGGACAACATCTTCCCTGAGACCAACGTCGGCGCCACGAGTGAGGCCGGTGAGACCGCTGCCTCCTGCACCTCCATAGACCTGGGCAACTCGACGTGGAGGACCTTCGCGCCTACTCAGAATGGCTTCATCACGATCGATCTCGCGGGTTCCACCTTCGACACGGTTCTCAGCATCCGTACCGATATCGGTACGGAAGTGGCCTGCGATGATGATGGCCTTCCCGGTGACGGCATCCTGACGTCGCGCATCGAGAACTTCCGGGTTGTGGCCGGGACGGTCTACCACATCCGTGTGACCGGCTTCAACAACGCCTCTGGCGACATCCGCATGCGCGTTGTCGGCAGCACCACGGCCGTCGTGTCTGAGCCTGCGACGCCAGAGGCCTCGCTCACGCTTCTGGCACCTTTCCCCAACCCGGCCTCTGGCGCCGTCCGCCTCGCGGCGGACCTGCCGGAGCCCGCCGACGTCCGCCTGACGGTCTACGACGCGCTGGGCCGCGAGGTCGCCGTGCTCGCCGAGGGCACGCTGGCCGCAGGCCAGAGCGACTGGACGTGGGACGCCAGCGGCCAGCCTGCAGGCGTCTACATCGTGCGGCTGTCCTCTGGCGAGGAGGTCCGCACGCGGCGCGTAACGGTGGTGCGCTGACGCCCCGCCAGGACACCTGCTGAGCCCCGCTTGTGGTGGGACGGGGCTCAGTGCGCGAGCGGCGCTCTATAGCTAGGGGCGCCGCTCGCTTCTGTTTCGGACCTCGCCAGAGGCCTCTGGCGAGCGCTTAGAAGTGGAAGCGGGCACCTCCCGAAGGGGACGCCCGCTCTGGCGCCAGAGGCGCCGCGTTGGCTAGGCGTTCGCCGCCTTCTTGAGGTCGTCCACGAGGTCCAGGCGTTCCCAGGGGAATTCGTCGCGCCCGAAGTGGCCGTAGGCGGCCGTGTTGCGGTACGTAGGCCGCTTCTCGCCAGAGGCGTCGATGAGGTTGAAGCGGGAGATGATGGCGGCCGGGCGCATGTCTACGGTGTCCTGCACCACTTGCGAGAGACGGGCGTCGGTCAGGCCGTGCTTGGCCGTGCCGCCCGTTTCCACGCGGATCGAGACCGGCGCGGCCACACCGATGGCGTAGGCGACCTGCACGAGCGCCTCGTCGCAGAGATCGGCGGCGACGAGGTTTTTGGCGATGTGGCGCGTGGCGTAGGCCGCGCTCCGGTCCACCTTGCTCGGGTCCTTGCCGCTAAACGCGCCGCCGCCGTGGGCGCCCTTTCCGCCGTAGGTGTCCACGATGATCTTGCGGCCTGTGAGGCCGGTGTCGCCGTGCGGCCCGCCGATGACGAACGTGCCGGTGGGGTTGACGTGGAGGATGAGATCGTCGTCCACGAGTTCGCTCGGCAGGACGGCGGGCAGGATGTGCTCGCGCACGTCGGCCTTGATCTGCTCCACGGTCACGCTCTCGTCGTGCTGCGTGGAGAGGACGACGGTGTGGACGCGGCGGATGGTGCGGTCGTAGTCGTCGTATTCCACCGTGACTTGGCTCTTGGCGTCCGGGCGGAGGTAGGTCATGTGCTCGCCAGCCTTGCGCACCTCGGCGAGGCGCTTGACGAGCCGGTGCGAGAGCATCAGCGCCAGAGGCATCAAGGTGTCCTCGTCCTCGCGCGTGGCGTACCCGAACATCATGCCCTGGTCGCCGGCGCCCTGCTCCACGTGGAGCCCCTTGTCGTCGTCCACGCCCTGCGCGATGTCACCGGACTGCTCGTGGATGCTCACGAGGACGCCACAGGAGCGGGCGTCGAACTGCAAGAGAGGGTCCGTGTAGCCGATCTCCTCGATGGTCTGGCGCACGACCTCCTGCACGTCCACGTAGGTGTCGCTCGTGACCTCGCCGGAGACGACGACGAGGCCCGTCGTGCACAGCGTCTCGATGGCGCAGCGGCTGGCGGGGTCGCCCTTCAGAAAGGCGTCGAGGAGGGCGTCGGAGATCTGGTCCGAGACTTTGTCCGGGTGTCCTTCGGAGACCGATTCGGAGGTGAAGAGCGTGGGCATGGGGAGGGCGCCAGCGGCGGTGCAGCAGATGCGAAAGGGCACGAAGATACCGGGGCGCGCCTCGCGAGCACGCGCAGCGCGCGGCCTCTGGCGTCTCTTGAGGAAAAACGCGCCTCTGGCGCGTGGCCTCGCGCGCGTGCGCGCCAGAGGCGTGAAACTCTGCGCCCGCGCGCGCCGTCTTCGGTTGCGTTGCCCGTGCGCGGGGGCCTCCGTAGCTTGGGATCTTTCCGAGCGGGCGGCGCCCGCCACCCTCCCCGCCTCTGGCGGACCCCCAACCCGATTATCCTAACATGGCCGACAACATTGAGAGCCGCGTCACCGCCATCATCGTCGAGAAGCTCGGCGTCGACGAGAGCGAGATCTCACGCGATGCATCCTTCACCAACGACCTCGGAGCCGACTCCCTCGACACCGTCGAGCTGATCATGGAGTTCGAGAAGGAGTTCGACGTGACGATCCCAGACGAGGACGCCGAAAAGATCGGCACCGTCGGCGACGCCGTCGATTACGTCTCCGAAAAGGCGGGCTGAAGCCCTCCACCCGACTGATCGAGAGGAAGGGGGGACGAGAGGGGCCACACGCTCCCCTCGGCCCTCCTTCCTCTCGCCGTACAGAGCCTTTCCTGCGGTCCCCCCACCGCGCCTCTCCCGCCCGCGCCAGCGGCCCCCCTATGCCGTCCGCTTCTCGCCGCCGCGTCGTCGTCACCGGCCTCGGTGCCCTCACCCCCATTGGCAACAACGTCCCGGACTTCTGGGAGGCCATGATGGAGGGGAAGAGTGGCGCCGCCCCCATCACCCGCTTTGACCCCTCGCGCCTGCGCTGCCAGTTCGCGTGCGAGGTCAAGGACTTCGACCCGACCGAGTTCATCGACCGGAAGGAGGCGCGCCGCATGGACCGCTTCTCGCAGTACGCGCTCGTGGCCTCTGGCGAGGCGCTGCGCGACGCCGGCATCGACACCGACACGCTGAGCGAGGAGGAGCGCGACCGGACGGGCGTCGTCTTCGGCAGCGGCATCGGCGGCATCGGCACGCTGCAGGACCAGATCCTGGAGTTCGGCGAGCACGGCCCGCGGCGTCTCTCGCCGTTTCTCGTGCCGATGATGATCCTGGACATCGCGCCGGGGCACATCTCCATCCAGCACGGCCTGCGCGGCCCCAACCACGCGACGGTCAGCGCCTGCGCGACGGGCAACAACGCGATCGTGGACGCGGCGATGATCATCGAGCGCGGCCTGGCCGACGTGATGGTGGCCGGCGGAACCGAGGCGGGCGTCGTCGAGGTCTGCCTGGGCGGGTTCGACAACATGCGCGCGCTCTCGACGCGCAACGAGGCGCCAGAGGCCGCCTCCCGGCCGTTCGACGCCAACCGCGACGGCTTCGTGATGGCGGAGGGCTCCGGCGCGGTCATCCTCGAAGACTTGGAGCACGCGCAGGCGCGCGGCGCGAAGATCTACGCCGAGGTCGTCGGCTTTGGCATGAGCGGCGACGCCTACCACGTCTCGGCCCCGCACCCGGACGGCGACGGCGCGGCGCGCGCGATGCGCATGGCGCTCAAGACCGCCGACCTCTCGCCAGAGGACGTGGACTACCTCAACATGCACGGCACGAGCACGCCGCTGGGCGACATCGCGGAGACGAAGGCCATCAAAAAGGTCTTCGGCGATCACGCCTACGAGATGAGCCTCTCGTCCACGAAGTCCATGACCGGCCACCTCCTCGGGGCCGCTGGCGCCGTGGAGGCCATCGCGAGCATCCTCGCGATCACGCACGACACCGTCCCGCCGACGATCAACTTCGAGACGCCGGACCCCGAGTGCGACCTGGACTACACGTTCAACGAGCCGCGCAAGCGCGAGGTCAACGTGGCGCTCTCCAACGCGTTCGGCTTTGGCGGGCACAACACGTGCGTCGTGTTCAAGCAGTTCGAGGCGTAGCGCCTCTGGCGCCGTTTGGCCGCCCCGTCCCTCGCGTGAGGGGCGGGGCGTTTTCGTTGGCGCCAGAGGCCTCTGGCGGAGCGAGCCCCTGGCGCAATACGCCTCTGGCGAGGTCTGAGCCGAGGCAGAGGCCCAGGTCTCACGCGCGCATCCAACCGGCTCTCGCGTCGCGCAGATGACCTCTGGCGGCGGCGTAGCGGCGCCATGGGGGAGGATGGCGCGATAGATGCAGGCGCTCGGCTCCGGCGTCTTCGTGGTGGGATGCGCCGGAACCCAGAGCGGGGGAGCCTTTTGTGCTCTCCCGCTTTTTTGCGGGCGTGGGCGTTGCGCCAGAGGCCTCGCGTGAGCCGCGCCTTGGGAGCCGTTCTACCTTTGCGCGTCCTGCCCCATCCGCCATGCGCCGCCTTCTCGTCCTTCTCGCGATGACCGCCACCTCTGTCGCTGCTCAAATCCCGCCAGAGGCGCAACCCGCCGATGCGCCGGGCGACCCCTACATCTGGCTAGAAGACGTGGAGGGCGAGCGCGCGATGGAGTGGGTAGAGGCTCAAAACGCCCGGAGCGCCGAGGCGCTGCAGGCCGTGCCGGAGTACGAGGCGCTCTACGCCGACGCGCTGGAGGTCATCACGTCCGACGACCGCATCGCGTACCCGTCCATCATGGGCGACTGGCTCTACAACTTCTGGACCGACGAGGACAACGAGCGCGGCCTCTGGCGCCGGACCTCGTGGGAGAGCTACCTGGGCGGAGAGCCCGAGTGGGAGACCGTCCTGGACATCGACGCGCTGGGCGAGGCCGAGGGCGTGAACTGGGCGTACAAGGGCTCTTCCTGCCTCGCACCGGACTACGAGCGCTGCCTCGTGCGCCTCTCGCGCGGCGGCGCCGACGCCGTCGAGACCCGCGAGTTCGACCTCACGACCAAGACGTTCGTCGCCAGCGGCTTTTCCCTGCCCGAGTCCAAGGGCGCTGTGGCGTGGCTGAGCGAGGACGAGCTGCTCGTCGCGACCGACTTTGGTGAGGGCTCGATGACGACCTCCGGCTACCCGCGTGTGGTCAAGCGCTGGCAGCGGGGCACGCCTCTGGCGGAGGCCGAGACGGTCTTCGAGGGCGAAGCGGAGGACGTGGGCTCGTGGGCGTCCGCGCTCAAGCGCGGCGACGAGATCATCGGCGCGGTGGCGCACCGGCCGAGCTTTTTCGAGGGCTCCCTCCACGTCATGCACGAGGGCGAGTTGGTGCGGCTGGACCTCCCGCTCGACGCCGACCCCGGCATCGTGGGTGACCACATGACGCTCTACCTCCGCTCGGACTGGGACGCCGGCGGCGAGGCCTACACGGCGGGCTCGCTTCTCGCCATCGACTACGACGCGTTCCTCGGCGGCAGCCGCGACTTCCAGGCGGTCTTCGTGCCCACCGAGCGCCAGACCGTCGAGGGCACCTCGTCCACGAAGAACACGTTCCTCGTCTCGCTCTTGGACAACGTCAACGGCGAGCTCCGACAGTTCCGGTTCGAGGGCGGCGAATGGGTTGGGCGCACGGTGGACGCGCCCGACTTCGGCAGCGTCAGCGTGGTGAGCACGAGCGACGACGACGACCGCTTCTTCTTTACCTACAGCTCCTTCCTCCAGCCGACGACGCTCTACCTCGCCTCTGGCGACGGGACCACGCGAGAGGTCACGCAACTCCCCGCCGAGTTCGACGCCAGCGGCCTGAGCGTCCAGCAGTGGGAGGCGACCTCGGCCGACGGCACGCGCGTCCCGTACTTCATCGTCGCGCCAGAGGCCCTCGCGATGGACGGCAGCAACCCGACGCAGCTGTACGGCTACGGCGGCTTCGAGGTCTCGCTGACGCCGTCCTACGGCGGTCTGCTCGGCAAGACGTGGCTGGAGCGCGGCGGCGTGTACGTGCTCGCCAACATCCGCGGCGGCGGCGAGTTCGGCCCGGCGTGGCACCGCTCGGCGCAGCGCGAAAACCGCCAGCGCGCCTTCGACGATTTTATCGCGGTGGCGGAGGACCTCATCGCCAGAGGCGTCACCTCGCCGGAGCACCTCGGGATCCGCGGCGGTTCCAACGGCGGCCTGCTCACGGGCACCGTTATGACGCAGCGGTCGGACCTGTTCAACGGCGTCGTGATCTCGGTCCCGCTTCTCGACATGCGCCGTTACCACACGCTTCTGGCGGGCGCGAGCTGGATGGCGGAGTACGGCGACCCGGACAACCCAGAGGACTGGGCGTTTATCTCGCAGTACTCGCCCTACCAGAACCTCCGCGAGGACGCCGATTACCCCCGCCCGCTGTTCACCACGACGACGCGCGACGACCGCGTCCACCCCGGCCACGCGCGCAAGATGGCGGCGAAGATGCTAGCCATGGGCTACGACGTGGACTACGTGGAGAACACCGAGGGCGGCCACGGCTCCGGCGTCACGCCCGCGCAGCAGGCGACGATGTGGGCGTCCATCTACAGCTACCTCTGGCGCCAACTCGGGGGCTGAGCCTCTGGCGCCAGAGGCCAGACGGCGCGAAGGCGCTAGCCCCTCTTCGGCGTGCAGCCGCGGGTTAGGCGGCACGGCGGGCACCGCACGCTGCACAGAGTTTAGCCTGCGGCGTGCGGAGAGGTTTGCCGCACGTCTGGCACGGAGGGCCGTAGATCGATACTCGGTGGTGGTGCAGCGCGAGAGGGTTCGTCTCACGATAGCCCGTTAGCCGCTCGTACAGGTCGAGCGCCTCGGCGTACTGGGCCTGCAACTTGTCTCCCTCCGTCACCTCGGCCAAGCTGGCGCCGGTCGCCTGCCGTCGCGCTTTGATGTTGCGGATGCCGCGTCGTAGGGCAGCGGCCATCTCGGGCCACTCGTCTTCGTCCAGCATCGGCATCTCCTGCTGGCACCGCCAGCACCACAACTCGGTCATGTCCGGTAGCGAGAGGATGGGGAGTGCCGTGTAACAGAATGCGGCTCACCCGCGAAGGGCAACGGCCGCTGGCGATGGTTCGGAGCGGAGGATACGCGATGCCAGAACGAGGCGAAAACGCTACGGCGTGCGGTCGGCCTGCAGTGGCGGGTTCTGCAGCCGGATCACAGCAGCCCGCCGAACTCGCGCAGCTTTTGTAGCTCGTCCGTAGCGGGATCGTAGGCGATCAGCGCAAGCTCGCTCATGTTCTCGGGCGTCAAGATGACCGGCTTGCTCAACGCGCGGCCTATGCCTGCCATGAACTCGAACACGGCCTCTGCGTCCGCTGACACTTCCACCTCGCGCGGGTCGAGGTCGAACTCTATCTCTTCCTTGGCGAAGAAGTGGCTGTTCACTACGATCCCGTCCACGTCTATCTGCAGCAGCGGGCGCACGTCGTCTGGTCCACCAAACGCTTCCGCCGCATGAACCGGAATCGGTTCGACCGACGCCCGCTTGAACGTCAGGTTGTAGCGGCTGGTCCTGAGGAAGTCGAGGAGCCGTTGCCAGTCGTCGAGTGAGGAATCAAGGACGTAGATGTCGCGCCAGCTTCCATCCCACTCGAACGCCAATTGGACCTTTTCCCATTCCATGACGAGGGTAGCGACGGGAGGCTGCAGAACAGTGGACCGCTCAGCCGCCCCAAGCTAAGGGCGCGACGGTAGCCCGAAGCTACGGAGACGCCGAAGCCCGGTGGAACCGAGACGCTGGCGCTTGGGGTCGGCCTGTAGCGGTGAGTTCTACCGCGCGGAGTCACGGATCTCGTGCCAACCCACGGCACGCTCGCGCTCGCGGACGCGCCCGGACTTGATCTCCGTCCTCTCGAAGAAGTGGCCCGGGGCCCACATGAGGTTGCCCTCGATTGCGCGAGCGATCAGTTCTTCCCGGTCTGCCGGACTTGTGACCCTTTCAAGCGCCCAGACCCGCCAGCGGGGCAAGTAGACAGACCACCACAACCAGGCAAGCGCGATGGGCACAACGATGGCGGCGAGGCCAAACAAGCCCGTGAGGCCGAGGCGCTCCCCGAACACGACGAACAGGCCCAGAGGGACGACCATGATCAGCATCACGGGGATGCCTACTGTTGCCGTCCCGACGCGCAACGCCTTCTCTACTGAGACCGGGTCTGGCATAGCAAGAGCGCGGTAGAACAGCTGGCCGCTCTGCCGCCGCCCGAGTGGCGACGCGCTCGGCCGAGGCGAAAGTAGGTGGTGAACCTGAACAGGGCAACGACGTTGGCCGGGCGGTCGGCCGCAGCGGCGAGTTCTGCGGCGGCGGCAGTCAGAGCGAACTGTACTCGCCTCGCTCAAGCGCGTCACCGCCTGCATCCGTCGCGGTGAACCAGTACAGCGGGAGCCCTGACCGTTCGAGCGGCGGCTTCCAGACTGCTGGGTCGTCGAGCACGCCGAGTGCTTTGACGGTTGGCATTGTTTCCTCGGTTGGCCCCTCGGGACCGCTGTGAAACCGGACGTGCCCCATGTCGAGCAAGGAGCGCATGGCTCTGTCAGCCGCCCGGACCTTTGTCTCTTGATTGATCTCCGGGTACTGAGAGTTGAGGCCCCAGATGACCTCGTAGAGGCCAGAATAGTCCTCGACGCCGAAGCTGACCGCGAGCGACTTTGCGATGTATAGGTCGATCATCGGCTAAGGCAGAGCCGCCGCAGAACAGATGGCCGCTCAACCGCGAAGGGCTGAGGGCTTGATTATCGGACGAAGCGAAAGTAGCGCCGACGCTCGGACGAGCCGGGAGCGCTGACGCCCTTCGTCGGCTTGCAGCGGCGAGTTAGGCAGCCACGGCGGTAAGGGCAGCTTGAAAGCCAGTGCCGCGGCCTTTACGGAGATAGAGGCGTTCGAAGTCCGGGAGAGACGGCACACGCTGAATGGCGCAGTGCATTCCGGTTGCATCCAGCAAAGAGAGTAGGTCTTCGCGGCTCACGACCAACTCGTAGAACTTCGTCATGCCGTGCTCGTCTGCCGGTTTGAACTGCTCCGCCCATGTCCCGAAGTCGTTCAGAGAGAAGTTTGACGCGCGGATCAGAAACCGCTCGCCTGGCGGCGGCGCATCGAGTCGGATCACGCTCTTGAATCTCTCTTTTGCCATACGCTAAGGTAGTGGCCGCCTAACTAATACTTCAGCGGCACTGAGTGCCGGTTGAAGTCCGGAATCGGGACAAAAGGCGGAAGCTGGGCGGCATGAAGCGACGGTTTCCGCACTTCATGCGTCAGAACATCCGGGAAGCGGAATGTGAAGGAACGCCTGCGCAAACGAGAACGCAAGCATGAATCGCCCCGGGCGCTGCCCAAACGCCGCCATGGCTCCGGCGTCGTCCTCTGGCCTCGCGGCCGAAACGCCGCACTCGGCCACGGCCTCTGGCGCCAGAGGCTAGCTCAGCATCGCGAGGCCTGTGGCCTCCTCGCACGCGCGCCAGAGGCGCCGCGCCGCCTCCTCGTCCCGGGCCTGCGGCATGATCTCCGCGCGCGTCGGCGTGCCGCGCATCTCGCGGAAGCCGTCCGGTCCGATGTAATCCGCGGGCTGGACCGTTGGCGAGGCGGCGGCGGCGAGCGTGGGGAGTGCGCCCCTCCATGGCGGCATCGCCACGAGGTTGATAAGCGGCCCCATTAGCATCGCGCGGATGGGCGAGCCACTCATCATGTCCGTCGCGAGGTTGGTAGCCGAGATGCCCGGGTGCGCCGCCACGCTGATCGCGTCCGCGCCCGTGTCCGTCAGCCGCCGCTGCATCTCCAGCGCGAGCATGAGGTCGGCCAGCTTGCTCTGCCGGTACGCCGTCCACGGGTCGTAGCGTGCCTCGCTGTTGAGGTCGTCGAAGTGGATCCGCCCCTCGCGGTGCGCGATGCTGCTGAGCCACACCACGCGGGCCGCTGGCGGCATTAGCAGGTGCGGCAGCAGGCGCGCCGTAAGCGCGAAGTGCCCGAGCACGTTGGTGCCGAACTGCATCTCGAAGCCGTCCGCCGTCTCGCGCCGCTCGGGCAACGCCATCACCCCCGCGTTGTTGACCAGCAGGTCCACGCGCTGCTTGAGCCCATCGCCCGGGCCCTCTGGCGCCGTCGAGGTGGCGGTGAAGGTGGCGGCGAAGGCCTCCACGCTCGCGAGGTCCGCGAGGTCGAGGTGCCGCACCTCCACGTCGGCTCCTGGGACCGTGCTCTTGATGTCCATCCGCGCCGCGTTGCCCTTGTCCAGGTTGCGGCACGCCATGACAACACGCGCGCCCAGCGCCGCGAGCGCGCGCGAGGCTTCAAGCCCGATCCCGGAGTTGGCGCCGGTCACGATGGCGGTGCGTCCGGTCTGGCGGGGAAGGTGGGTCAGCGCCCAGGAAACGGAGTCGGACATGCGTGCGGGGGAGGGGAGAGGCCCGCACCCGCCAGAGGCCCCGCGGTTTCCGTCGCGCCCCGTCGGGGGCGGGCCTCTGGCGAGAGTGCCGGCCGCCGGCACCGTCTGCGCCAGGGGCCATCGTGGGGACGCCTCGCGTGGGGGGGACGCGCGAAGCGCTTGCGTAACAGAGAGCTGTGGTTTACACTGTTAACCTTCTGCATACGCGCGGGCGCCTCCCGGCTACTCGCGTGCGCCCGCACCCGCCAGAGGCCCCCGCTCAGCCCTCCGGGTTAACACTGTAAACCGACATGGACGTACTCGACTCCCTCCACGGCGCCTTCAGCGCGTTCACGCCCACCTGGGCCGCGGTCCTCGGGATCGTGCTGGTGCTCTTCGCGCTCGGCTTTACGGGCGCGCCTCTGGCGGTCTGGGCCGCCGCGGGGCTCGTCGCGCTCGTCGGCTTCGGCGCGCCCGTCTGGGCGATCGTCGTGTTTGCCGTCCTCGCGGCCGTTTTCCTCATCACGCCGGTCCGGCGCGCGCTCTCCGGCGCGGTCATGGGGCTGATGGAGAAGCTCCAGTTCCTCCCCACCATCTCCAGCACGGAGCAGGAGGCCATCGACGCCGGCACGGTCTGGGTGGAGGGCGAGCTGTTCTCCGGCAAGCCGGACACGGACCGGCTCCTCTCGCAGGCCTACGCCGGCCTCACGCCAGAGGAGCAGGCGTTCCTGGACGGCCCCGTCGAGGATCTGTGCGCGATGACGGACGACTGGGAGATCTGGCAGCGGCGCGATCTCCCCGAGGCGCTCTGGGACAAGCTCAAGGCGGACCGCTTTTTCGGTCTCATCATCCCGAAGGAGTACGGCGGTCACGGCTTCTCGCCCAGCCTCAACAGCGCCGTCGTGGCAAAGGTGGCGAGCGCGTCCAGCACGCTCGGTATCACCGTCATGGTGCCCAACTCGCTCGGCCCGGCCGAGCTCCTGAGCCACTTCGGCACCCAGACGCAGAAGGACTACTGGCTGCCACGCCTGGCCTCTGGCGAGGCGATCCCCTCGTTCGCCCTGACCGAGCCCGGCGCGGGCAGCGACGCCGGCGCGATCTCCTCCAAGGGCGAGGTCTTCCGCGGCGACGACGGCGAGCTCTACATCAAGCTCAACTGGCGTAAGCGCTACATCACGCTTGCCGCCATCTCCGACGTGCTCGGCCTCGCGTTCAAGCTCTTCGACCCGCAGAACCTGCTGGGCAAGGGTGAGAGCCTCGGCATCACCTGCGCGCTCGTGCCCACCACGACCGAGGGCGTCGTCCTCGGCAAGCGCCACGACCCGCTCGGCGTCCCGTTCTGGAACTGTCCGACCGAGGGCCACGACGTCGTCGTCAAGCTCGAAGACGCCGTGATCGGCGGAACCGAGGGCGTGGGACGCGGCTGGCGGATGCTCATGCAGAGTCTCGCCGCAGGCCGCGGCATCTCGCTGCCCGCCTCCGCCACCGCGGGCGTCAAGCAGGCCGCTCGCGTCGCGGGTGCGCACTCGCTGATCCGCAAGCAGTTCGGCCTGAGCATCGGCAAGTTCGAGGGCATCGAGGAGCCTCTGGCGCGGATCGGCGGCTGGGCCTACACGATGGAGGCCGCCCGGCGGTACACCAACGGCGGGCTAGACAGCGGCGCCGCGCCGGCCGTGGTCACGGCGATGATGAAGTACCAGACCACCGAGCTGTTCCGCAAAGCCGTCAACGACGCGATGGACATCCTCGGCGGCAACGCGATCTCGCGCGGCCCCCGCAACCCGCTCGCGAGCGCCTACATCGGCATCCCCGTCAGCATCACCGTGGAGGGCGCCAACATCCTCACGCGCACGCTCATGGTGTTCGGGCAGGGCGCGATCCGCTGCCACCCGTACGCGCTCAAGGAGATGGTCGCGCTGCAGAACCGCGACGTGAAAGCGTTCGACGCCGCCTTCTGGCCGCACATCGGCCACGTGATCCGCAACGCGTTCCGCGGCATCGGCCTCAGCCTCTCGCGCGGCTGGCTCGCCGGCTCGCCCGTGAGCGGCCCCGCCGCGCCTTACTGGCGCAAGATGCAGTGGTCCTCGGCCACGTTCGCGTTCCTCGCGGATCTCGCGATGGGCACGCTCGGCGGCGACCTCAAGCGCAAGGAGAAGCTCACCGGCCGCTTCGCCGACATCTTCTCGTGGATGTACTTCGGGACCGCCGTTCTCGCGCGGTTCGAGGCCGAAGGCCGCCGCAAAGAGGACGTGGCGTTTATGCAGTGGAGCATGGACTACGCCTTCGCGCAGATCCAGGACGCCTTTGACGGCCTGTTCGCCAACCTCCAGGTGCCCGGCGCCACGTGGCTTTTCCGTGGGCCTCTCGCTGCGTGGAGCCGCTTCAACCGCATCGGCGGGATGCCGTCCGACAAGACCGGCCACAAGGTCGCCGCGGCCATGCAGGTGCCCGGCGAGCAGCGCGACCGCCTCTTCGGCGGCGTGTTCACCACGATGGACCCGGACCACACGCTCGGCCGCTTCGAGAACGCGATGGCGATCTGCGCCGAGGCCGAGGTCGTCGTCCGGAAGGTGAAGGACGCGATCCGCTCGCGCCAGCTCCCCAAGGCGCACCCGGCCACGCTGATCCCGCAGGCCGTCGAGGCCGGCGTGATCTCCCCGCAAGAGGCCCAACTCCTCAAGCGCGCCGAGGACGCCCGCGCCGACGCCATCCAGGTGGACTCGTTCGACAACGAGGACTACTTCGCCTCCGCGGTCTCGCCCGCTTCAGTCACGCCGACGGCGATCGCCGGCTCGCCACAGGCCTCTGGCGACGGCGCCCCGGTCGGTGCCTCCGGCGATGGCTCGGCCGTCGACGCGGGAGCGGTGGCCTACGGTGCCGCGGTCGAAACCGAGGACCCGGCGGCGTAGCCCACGTCCTGACGCCTTCCTGAGCCGCCGGTGTGTCCGCACGCCGGCGGTTTTTGCATGGGCGCGGCCTCTGGCACCAGAGGCCGCTGGCGCGCGCGATCTTCAGGCCTCACCGCTCCCGTCTCCTGTTGGCTCTCCCAGACCTCTTCCTCGACCGCCTCCGCGCCATCCTGCCGCCTGAGCGCCTGGACGCCGTTCTCGCCACGTTCGAGACGCCCGGCGCGACGGCCTTCCGCGCGTGCCCGCTCGTGGCGCCAGAGGCGGAGACGATGGCCGAGCTAAAGGCCGAGGGCGTCGGCTTCGAGCCCATCGAGGGCATTCCAGGCGCGTACCGCGCCGAGGACCGCGCGGCCCTGCTCGCCTCTGGCGCCTACGCGCGCGGCGCGCTCTACGTGCAGAACGCCTCCAGCCAGCTACCGCCGCACCTGCTCGCGCCAGAGGCCGGAGAGCGCGTGCTGGATCTGTGCGCCGCGCCCGGCTCCAAGACCGGCCAACTCGCGGCCATGATGGAGGACCGCGGCGAGATCGTCGCGATGGAGAAGGTGAGGGGGCGCTTCTACAAGCTCAAAGCCAACATGGAGGCCCAGGGCGCGACCTGCGTGACCGCGTGGCAGGGGGACGGCTCGCGCGTGTGGCAATCCGAAACCGAGGCCTTCGACCGCGTCCTCGTGGACGTGCCGTGCTCCACCGAAGGCCGCTTCCTCGCGGACGATCCGGAGACGACGCGCTACTGGAGCAAGCGCAAGATCAACGAGATGCGCCGGGTGCAGTGGCGCCTCCTGTTCTCGGCCATCATGGCGCTCAAGCCCGGCGGCACGCTCGTCTACTCCACGTGCACGTTCGCGCCAGAGGAGAACGAGGCCGTGCTCGCCAAGGCGCTCAAGACGTTCGGGGACAAGATCGAGATCGTGGACGCGGGGCTGCCCACCTCTGGGCCTCTGGCGGAGGCCACGATGCCCGGAATGGCCGCGTGGAGCGGCAAAACGTTTCCAGAGAGCGTGCGCCTCGCGCGCCGTGTCCTCCCGGACGGGCTGCTGGAAGGCTTCTTTGTCGCGCGGATCGCGAAGCACGCGTCAACGGTCCGCGCCTAGCCTCTGCGGCCCGGCGCCTCTGGCGCCAGAGGCTTCTAATACGTGAGCCCCGCCGCCCAAAGAGGCAGCGGGGCTCGCGAGGTCTAAGAGCGACCGGGCGCCTAGCGGACGACCGTCACGCGTTGCGCGGCGGAGAACGTCTCGCCCTGCGCGCGCACGACGTACACGCCCGGCGCGAGGCCGCTCGCGTCCAACTCCACCGTGTGGCGGTCCGCCGCCAGAGGCCCGTCGTGGAGCGTCTGCACGCTCCGGCCGAGCAGGTCCACCACGTGCACCGTCACGGCCTCTGGCGAGACCAGCGAGAGGCTCAGCGCCGTGGTGCCGCGCACCGGGTTGGGGCCGGTAACGACGAGGCGGGCGCCAGAGGCGTTCGGGCCGCTCTCACGGGAAACCGTGGGCGGGTTGAAGTCCGAGTTGCCGTCGTTGGCGTTGGAGGTCAGGCCCTGGCTTGCGCCTACTCCGAGCCCGCGGCGCGCGAACGCGGCCCAGATCAGGTCCGAGTTGCGCCCGTTGTAGAGCAGGGTGTCCGCGTTCAGGATCGCATCGCGGCCCGAGACGAAGCCCGGGAGGCACGGCTGGAGCTTGAGCCCCTGCGTGACGAGGTTCATCGCGATCTGGTTGCCCTTGCCGCCGTCGGCGTCGTACACGTCGCGGTCGAAGCCGTACTCGTCCACGAGGTCCAGCGTCATGTCCCAGAGGACCGTCGCCCAGACGCTACCGAGGCCGTGCGGGATGGAGATCCCGCTACCCGCCACGCCAGCACGCGTGATGACGTCCTCGTAGGTGAGCGGGTTGACGTTCATGTCGCGCGTGTAGCGCGCCGGGCGGATTCCACCTCCGTCGGTGCCCTCGAACGACAGGTACGTCGCGATGCCGCGGGGCGTATCGTCGGCGGTTTCCATCGTGGTCAGGAGGCCGTAGTAGTCGCTCCAGCCCTCGCCCATCTGCTCCTGGTTAGAGAGGCAGCCGTTCTGGCTCGGCCCGCCCGTGAGGCGCGTTGAAAGGCCATGGCCGAACTCGTGCGCGACGACGCCGGCGTCCAGGCCGCTATCGCGCTGCACCTGAAGCGTCAGCGAGCCGGCCGCGCCCTCGCGCTGGCGAAGCAGTAGGCCGGTGCTGTTCTGCACGAAGAGCGACGGGATCGTGATGTCATCCGCCTCGGTGGCCCCGATGGACATGCCGACGAGGTCCTCTGGCGAGCCGTCCTCGCCCTCTCCCTTCCGGTCGTTGTTGTGGATCACGGCGCCGATCGCGCCAGCGGCCTGCGCGTTGCGCACCTTGGTCGTGAAGGAGCATCCGCCGCGCTCGATGAGCGCGATGTTGCCCGCAACCGCCGCCGCGTTCGCGATGTCGGCAGCGGTGCACCCGCGGCTGGCAATACCGCCCGACGTTGTGGTCGTCACGATGGCGCCGGACACCGTCGCGCCGGTCCCGAAGAGAGCCGCTGAAGCCGGGTAGGCGGCGGCGACCGTCGAGGGGGCTGAAACGTTGAAGGCCGCTGCGCCTCTCCACTCGTACATCTGCATGCGCCCGGAGCTACCGTCGCGGGGGGTAGCAAAGTTCGCGTTGTTGACGCACGGGTTGGTCTCGTTGCAGACGTCCGCGCCGCTCTGGGTCTCCAAGAACGCGGGGTCGTTGGCCGCGCCACCGCGGCCGAAGTTGTTGACCTGGAAGTTGCCGGCGGCCTCGTCGAAGCCGTACTGGTAGGTGATGTCGTGGAAGACGTTGCCCCAGTAGAACAGGTTGATCGTCGCGGCGTCGATGTTCTCGCGCGGCTGGCGGTTCGTCGTGTATGGCACGTCGAACGTGAGCGAAGCCCCGCCCTCGGGAGCCGTCCCGACATCGGCGGCCTCGTTGTCATCGCGGTCGAGGTAGGCCCAGACGTTGTTACCGCGGGTGGTCGTGAACTGCTGCGAGCCGGTGTCGTGCCAGCCTAGCTCCGACGCCGTAGGGTCGGCGGGGTCCGTGACGAGCGCGTAGTCGCCGTGGCTGGGGCTCTCGACGGGCCACGGAATCACGCGGTAGGAGCCCGCGCGAGCGGCCGCAAGCGGCATCGACGCCTCTGGCGCCAGAGGCGCGAGGGAGACCGGGGCCTCGGGCGCCACAGGCTTTGCGGGCCACTGGTCGCGCGCGACGTGGTCGTCCACGCCGAGGACCGTGCCGGTGACGGCGTCTACGCGGACGGTGACCAACTGGAGGGGGCCGTTCTGGGACGAGAGCGTCGTTGCCCAGGCGAGGCGCAGCGCGCCGCTGTCGGTGGGCTGGTAGATCAGCTGTGGCTCGCTGGCCTCAAACGTGATGGGCGCGTTCGGGCTAGGTGCTCCGGGGGCGTCGGTCGTCACGACGGGGCCCGTTGGCTGCGCGCTCTCGAACCGGCGCACGTACGCCTCGGCGGCGGAGACCGCCGCGCCAGAGGCCACTTGCGCAGCCGTGGTGTTTACTCGCGTCGCGAGACGGCTGTGATACGCCGGCGCGAGGGCATGCACCTTCCCACTCGGCAAGACGGCTGCGGGCGCCACGGTCCCCCAGATCTCGATTCCCGCGTACCGTTGCGCGAGGTACACGTTGGTCGCGCCGGTGCGGCGGTCCAGGTACGCGTCCGTCGCGTGGAGGTCGGCGAGGTCGTCGGCGGCAAAAGCGGCGGGCGACTGGGTGCGGAAGTGGTGCTTTGCCGCGACGATGGCGGCCGACTCTTGCGCCATCGTGGGCGCGGAGAGGAGCAAAGCCAGCAGTGCGGCGAGTCCGTAACGGATGCGCATAGGGGAAGCCTGTAGTGGAAGTACGTGGTGTGAAGTAACGCAGAGGTGGCGCTGTGTGCAACCTGTGTGCACACCGTATGTGGCGAGCCTCTGGCGCCAGAGGCCACCCACGCGGCTCCAGACCGATGGAATCTCCACACGGGGCGTCTTGCGTCCGTCGCCAGAGGCGGGCTAGGTTGTCCCACGATGCCGCTCGCGATTCGATCGCGCGGCGGCCGGTTTCGGGCCCTTAGCTCAGGGGTTTAGAGCGCTCGCCTCACACGCGAGAGGTCGATGGTTCAAATCCATCAGGGCCCACATGCAACGCCTCCCCACCACGTCGGTGCGGGAGGCGTTTTTGCGAAGGGCAACTGTCGTCGCCTTCGGCGAGATCATGCTCCGCCTCTCCACGCCGGGCTTCTCGCGCTTTACCCAATCCGACCGCTTCGACGCCACCTACGGTGGGGGAGAGGCCAACGTCGCGGTCTCCCTGGCCCACTTCGGGCACGACGCGCGCTTCGTCTGCAAGCTGCCCACGCACGAGATCGGCAGGCGGCCGTCAACCAACTCCGCCGCTACGGCGTGGACACCCGCTTCGTCGCCAGAGGCGGCGACCGGGTGGGCATCTACTTCCTGGAGACCGGCGCGAGCCAGCGGCCGAGCAAGGTCATCTACGACCGCGCGAACAGCGCCGTGAGCGAGATCGAGCCGGGCGACGTGGACTGGGACGCCGCGCTGGAGGGTGCGGACTGGTTCCATTGGACCGGGATCACGCCCGCGCTGGGCTCGAAGCCTCTGGCGGCGCTCCGCCAAGCGCTCTCGGCCGCCAAGAACGCCGGCGCGACCGTCTCCTGCGACCTCAACTTCCGCTCTAAGCTGTGGACCACAGAAGAAGCGCAAGAGGTCATGCGCCCTCTCATGAAGCACGTGGACGTGTGCATCGCCAACGAGGAGGACGCCGACCGCTCGCTGGGCATGCGGACCGAGGGCTCGGGCGCGGACGCCGCCGAGGACGCCGAATTGGATGAGGCTGGCTACGCCCGCCTGGCCGACGCGCTTCAGAACGAGTACGGCTTCGACGCCGTCGCGATCACGCTGCGCGAGAGCCACAGCGCGAGCGACAACGGGTGGAGCGCGATGCTGCTCGGCGGCGCCGGCGCGTCGGAGCCTCTGGCGCAGGCCGTCCGGAGCCGGCAGTACGATGTCCGCCTGGTGGACCGCGTAGGCGGCGGCGACAGCTTCGCCGCTGGCCTCATCCACGGCCTCGCGTCGATGAGCGATGCGGAGGAGGCGCTGAACTTCGCCGTGGCCGCAAGCGCCCTGAAGCAAACGATCCCCGGTGACCTCAACCTGACAAGTGCGTCCGAGGTGTCGAAGCTCGCGCAGGGCTCCGGCTCGGGCCGCGTCGAGCGGTAAGGCTGTGGGGGACCCCGCCGTGCGCGGAGAGGTCCCCCGCCGCACCGGGGTAAGACGCGCTGGAGATCGGCGCCTCTGGCGCCAGAGGCGTCACGCTCCCTCTGCCTGACAGCATCCGGGCGCGCGCCAGAGGCCGGGTTTCCTCCCGAGCGAGACACACGCCATCGGGCGCGGTACCTTCGCGCACACCCATCCATCCCCCGCCTTGGCACTGCCTTACGCCCTCCGAGAGGGGCTTGCCGGATTCAGCCGCGCCAAGTTCGCCGCCTTTGCCTCTATCGCCGCGCTCGCGGTCGCGCTCGTCCTGATCGGGATGACGGCGCTTGTCGGGTGGCTGGTGCAGAGCGCAGCCGAGGAGTTGAGGGAGAGCGCGGGCGAGATCGAGGTGTACCTGGACCCGCTGGACGGCGATGGCACGACGCGCATGCAGGAGCGCCTCGCGGGGCTCCCGGGCGCGGATTCGCTCCGCTACGTTTCCACCGCCGAGGCGTCCCGCATCTTCCGCGAGGAGTTCGGCGAGGGCGCGACGCTGTTCGACGACGACGCCAACCTCCCGGCGTCTTTCCGCGTCCGCTTTCAGGGGGACTACGCCTCGCCCGATAGCCTGGAGCGGACCGCCGCCCGCGTCAAGTCCTGGAACCGCGTGGCGGACGTGAACTACGAATTGGACCTGCTCCAAACCCTCGAAAGCCGCCTTTCGGCCATTCGCAGCATCGGCCTCGGGATCGGGTTTCTCGTCGTCCTCGCGGCGCTTCTCCTCGTCGGCAACACGATCCGGCTGTCCATCTACGCGCGCCGGATGCTGATCCGCACGATGAAGCTTGTCGGCGCCACGAGTGGATTCATCCGGCGCCCGTTCCTCGTCGAAGGCGGCATTCAGGGCCTGGCCGCTGGCGCGCTCGCGGGCGGAACGCTGTGGGGGCTGTACGCCATCCTCCTGGCTTACCTCCGCCAGACCGGCGTGGCGGACGTCGGCTGGCCCGGCGGGCACCCTCTGGCGACGTTCGGGGTCTGCGTCGTGCTCGGCCTCGTGCTCGGTCTTTTCGCGTCGTGGGTGGCCGTGCGCCGCTTTATTCGCGAGGTGCGCCTTTCCGCCTGATCCCGCCAGAGGCCTCTGGCGAGAGCGGCTCGGGCATGAGGATTCGGGCCCTGCGGATCGCGAGAGGCGTGGAGGCGTGAGAGACGGGTGCCCGCCCGACGCGCGGCCTCCCCATCTCTTCCTATCGTCTCATGCGCGCGCTCTTTCTCCTTCCCATCCTTCTCCTCGCCGCCTGCCAGACCGGCGGCATCGACAGCAACGAGGCCACGGCCGAGGAAACGAGGGCGGTCCGCCTGGACAACCGCGAGCTCGTCCTCGACGGCTTCGCGGGCGACGTAAGCGTCACGGCTGTGATCGGGCTCCAGGAGGCCGAGGTCGTTTTCACCAAGCGCGCGATGGGCACGACGGACCGCCAAGCCGAGGCACGCCTTGAGGACATCCGGATCGAAGAGGCCGGCGACGGGGCGACGTACCAGTTCGTGTGGCGCACGGACGCCGACAACCCGAACGTGACCGTGGACGCCAAGGTGCGCGTGCCTCTGGCGACCAACGTCGTGGTGCGGCTCGGCGCGGGAGACATCACCGCGAACGGCCTCCGGGGCACGCTGGACGCCGAGACCGGCGCCGGCGAGATCCGCGCCGATCACCTCCGAAGCGCCCGCGTCGTGCTGTCCTCCAGCGCCGGCGACATCCACGCTGGCGCCGCGTTTATCCCCGCCGAGGGCCGGTGGAGCCTTGAGTCCGGCGCGGGGGACCTCCTGCTCCTGCTGCCCGCCGCGGCGTCCGTCCGCGTCGATGCCGAGAGCCGCGCCGGCGCGCTGGACCTCGACCCCGCGCTCACGTTCTCGGACGTCCGCCAGAGCGGCGGCCCGGCGGGCGTCGACTTCCGAGCCCAACTCGGAGAGGGGCAGGCGAGGATCGAGGCGCAGACCGACGCCGGCAACATCGAGATCCTCCAGTACAAAGAGCCCGCGGCCGAGTCCGAGGCCGCCCGCCAAACCGTCTTGACGCCGCAGGACACGCTCCGCCGCGACTCCGCGCGCGCCTCTGGCGTGACGCCCGCCCCCTGAGCCGCCGACGCCAGAGGCTAGGGGCGTCCCGCCTCTCACCCGTCAGCTAGAGGCCTCTGGCGCGTCAAGAAACGGCGCGCCGCGCGCGGTGCCGGAGCGTTGACGCCGCTCCCGCGTAGCTTGAGACAGAAACACACAGAGCCCCACTATATGAAGCGCCTCGTCGTCGTCGAGTCCCCGACCAAAGCCCGGACCATCCGCAAGTTCCTGCCCGCCGGGTACCAGGTGGAGGCGTCCATGGGCCACGTGCGAGACCTGCCCTCGTCTGCGGCGGAGATCCCCGCCGCGGTCAAAAAGGAGAAGTGGGCGCGCCTAGGCGTCAACGTCAAGGACGGCTTCGAGCCGCTCTACGTCGTCCCGAGCGACAAGAAGAAGACGGTCAAGATGCTCAAGGACGCCCTCGAGGACGCCGACGAGCTCTACCTCGCGACGGACGAAGACCGCGAGGGAGAATCCATCGGCTGGCACCTCCTGGAGGTTCTCAAGCCCAAGGTGCCCGTCAAGCGGATGGTCTTCCACGAGATCACCAAGGCCGCCATCCTGAAGGCGCTGGACGACACCCGCGAGGTGGACACCCGGCTCGTTGACGCGCAAGAGGCCCGGCGCATCCTGGACCGGCTGGTGGGCTACAGCGTCTCGCCCGTGCTCTGGAAAAAGATCGCGCCCAAGCTTTCGGCCGGGCGCGTGCAGTCCGTCGCCGTTCGCGTCCTCGCGCAGCGCGAGTGGGAACGGCTGGACTTCGTCATGGCGTCCTACTGGGACCTCACGGCCACGCTGGAGCAGGGCGGCACGGCGTTCGACGCCAAGATGACGCACTACGGTGACCAGAAGCTGGCCACCGGCAAGGACTTCGACGAGAACACCGGCAAGCTCAAGCCGAAGTCGAAGGCCCTCCAGATGGACGAGGCCACGGCCAAGCCTCTGGCGGAACGCCTCGCGAAGGCCTCGTGGCGCGTAAGCGAGGTGGAGCAGAAAAAGGCGAAGCGGACGCCAGCGGCGCCGTTTATCACGTCTACGCTCCAGCAGGAGGCGAACCGCAAGCTGGGGCTGCCCGCCCGTCAGGCCATGCGCGTGGCGCAGAAGCTCTACGAGCAGGGCCTCATCACCTACATGCGTACCGACTCGCCGACGCTCTCCAGCGAGGCCATCGGCGCCGCGCGCCGGTCCGTCGAGGAGCGCTACGGGTCCGAGTACCTCTCGCCCACGCCGCGCCAGTTCTCAGGCAAGGTGCGCAACGCGCAAGAGGCCCACGAGGCCATCCGGCCCTCGGGCACGGAGATGAAGACCTCCAAGCAGCTCGGCCTGAGCGGCGTGGAGGCCAAGCTCTACGACCTGATCTGGAAGCGGACGGTCGCGAGCCAGATGGCGGACGCGCAGCTTCTCCGCACGCGCGCCGAGATCCTCGCCGCCGAGGGAACGGACGACCAGAGCACGTTCCGCGCGAACGGCCAGGTGATCGTCTTCCCCGGGTTCTTCCGCGCGTACGTGGAAGGCAAGGACAACCCGGATGCCGCGCTGGACGACCGCGACACGCCGCTGCCGCAGCTCACCGAAGGCGACACGCCCGGCTGCAAAAACGTGGAGCCCATCGGGCACGAGACGAAGCCGCCCGCGCGCTTCACCGACGCCTCGCTCGTCAAGGCACTCGAAGCCGCCGGCATCGGCCGCCCGTCCACGTACGCCTCCATCATCGACACTATCGTCAACCGCGGCTACGTGACCCGCAAGGGCTCGCAGCTGACGCCGACGTTTACGGGCCTCGCGACGAACCAACTCCTGGAGCGCAACTTCGAGAAGCTCGTCGACACCGGCTTCACGGCGAAGATGGAGGAGGAGCTGGACCAGATCGCCTCTGGCGACGAACAGCGCGCGCCCTACCTCGAGCGCTTCTTCAACGGCGCCGACGGGCTGGAGCAACGCATCGAGACGCGCCTGAGCGAGATCGACCCCAAAGAGGTGTCGTCGCTCAAGCACGAAAAGTGGGAGCCGTTCGTGATCCGCGTGGGCCGCTACGGGCCGTACACGGAGGACACGAGCAAAGGTGAGACCAAGTCCATCCCCGGCGAGTGGGCCCCGGCCGACGTGACCCAGGAGATGCTCTCCGACGTGCTCAACGCCGCGAGCCAGGACCGTGTGCTCGGGATCCATCCTGAGCACGAGCAGCCCGTGCTGCTCAAGAACGGACCGTACGGCCCATACGTCCAGCTCGGCGACGACGAGGAAGGAGGCGCCAAGCCCAAGCGGATGTCGCTCCCGAAGGGGACGGACCCCGCGAACGTGGATCTCGACATGGGCATCGCGCTCGTGGGCCTGCCACGCACGCTGGGCCAGCATCCCGAAACCGGCGACGACATCAAGGCGAGCATCGGCCGCTACGGCCCGTACGTGCAGCAGAACCGCACGTACGCCAGCCTCAAGCCCGCCGACGGCGACGACGTGCTGACGGTCGGGTTGGAGCGTGCGCTCCAGCTCTTGGCGGAGAAGCACGAGAAGAACAAGCCGCTCCGCGTGCTCGGCAACCACCCCGAAACCGGCGAGCCCATCGAGGTGCGTAGCGGCCGTTACGGCCCGTACGCGAAGCACCTCAAGACGAACGCGACGCTCCCCAAGGGCACAGACCCGATGGAGGTGACGCTGGAAACGGCTATCGGCCTTATCGACGCAAAGGCAGCTTCCAAGCCCAAGAAGAAGGCGGCGAAGAAGAAGCCCGCCGCGAAGAAAGTCCCGGCCAAGAAAAAGCCGGCCGCCAAGAAGCCGACGGCGAAGAAACCGGCGGCCAAGAAGGCGCCCGCAAAGAAGGCCCCAGCCAAGAAGGCCGCACCGGCGAAGAAGGCCTCCTGAGCCTCTGGCGCCAGGGACCTGTGCCTCGCGCTCAAATGACGAAGCCTCTGGCGTCCGTGTGGCGCCAGGGGCTTTTGCGTGTGGGGTGCTTCGGAGCGAAGTCAGGGTGCTGCAGTAGCACCAGACACTCGGGCGTCTGGAGAGGGAAGCGCTCTCCTGTGCGTACTCAGAGGCAGAACAGCGCGGGAGGCGTCCCCGACGCTCGGGAATCCCGCCTGCGCGGGAACGACAGACGGGATGGTGCTGAGACCGTCCCACTTGTGGCCCTGGCCTCTGGCGTCAGAGACTACTCGCCGAAGCCCGTTCCCGTGTCCAGCCAGCGCCACTCGCGGAGGACGGTCTCGGCACGAGGCGCGAAGCCGTCGCCCATCTCCAGCGGCATCGTTTCGAGGACGTAGAACGCACGGCCGTTGTGCCGCCCGGCGCGGACCGAGCCGGTCACGTCCACGCCGCCAAAGGAGTACGCGGCGTCCACCCATCGGGGGAAGGCGTCGAGTTGGGACGGTTCGCCCATGGACTCGGCGGTCTCGCTCGCCCACGCGGCGAGGTCGCCGGGGTCGCGAGAGGGGACGAAAATGGTGAGCGTAGCGTCGCCGAGAAAGAAGTGCGCGCCGGCGCCCTCGTCGCTCGCGCCCCAGTCCGAGGTCATGCCCTCGGGGCGGTAGGTCGCGAAGGGAATCGGGAAGCCCTCCTCGCGCACGAGCGTGAGCGTGGTGGGCTGCTCCGTTCCTTCCACGCGGATCGTGCCGGCCTTCGCCAGCGGCCACTCCTCGCTCGAGGCCTCTTGCGCGAGCGTGTCCGGCGGGGCGTCAGCGACGGGTACCTGAGGTGCAGGGGCGTCGCCAGAGGCGGAATCAGAGCCGCATGCCGCCAGAGGCAAGAGCGCGGCGAGGGCGAGGGTGCGGGTCATGCGTCGGAGTCGAGGATGGAGCCGAGCACGTCGGAATCGTGCGAGGAGAAGCCGTCGCCGAGCGAGAGCTTGTGGCCCATGCGGTCGCGCTTGGTGGCGAGGTACTTCGCGTTGTGCTCGCCGGGCGCGATCTCCAGCGGCACCTGCTCCACGACTTCGAGGCCGTAGCCGCCCAGCCCCACGCGCTTGCGGGGGTTGTTGGTCATCAGCCGCATCTGGCCCACGCCGAGGTCCGAGAGGATCTGCGCGCCGATGCCGTAGTCGCGGAGGTCCATCTTGAAGCCGAGCGCCTCATTAGCCTCGATGGTATCCATGCCCTGGCTCTGGAGGTTGTAAGCCTTGAGCTTGTTGATCAGCCCGATGCCGCGGCCCTCCTGCTTCATGTAGAGGACCACGCCGCGACCCTCGCGCTCGATCTGCTGCATCGCTCCGGCGAGCTGGTCGCCGCAGTCGCACCGCGCCGAGCCGAAAATGTCGCCGGTGACGCACTGCGAGTGGACGCGAACGAGGACGGGCTCTTCTGGCGAGAACGGCCCGCCCTTCATCAGCGCGAGGTGGTTGTCGCCCGTCAGGACCTCCTCGTAGGCCGCGAGCCTGAAGTCGCCGTGCGCGGTCGGCATGTCTACCTCCACGAGCTTCTGGACCAGCTTCTCGGTCCGCATCCGGTACGCGATCAGGTCCTGGATGGTGACGAGGAGCAGGCCGTGCGTGTCAGCGAAAGAGCGGAGGTCCGGCACGCGCGCCATGCTCCCGTCCTCATTGAGGATCTCGATCAGGACGCCAGAGGCCCGTAGGCCGGCGAGGCGGGCGAGGTCCACGGCGGCCTCGGTGTGGCCTGCGCGGCGGAGCACGCCGCCGGGCGTGGCGCGGAGCGGGAAGATGTGGCCGGGCCGCGCGAAGTCCGTCGGCGTGGCCTCTGGCGCGGCGAGCGCGCGGATCGTCGCGGCGCGGTCGGCGGCGGAGATCCCGGTCGTCGTCCCGTGGCGGTAGTCGACCGAGACCGTAAAGGGCGTGTCGAACAGCGACGTGTTGGCCTGCTCCATCATGGGCAGGTCCAGCGCGGCGGCGCGCTCGCGCGTGAGCGAGACGCACATCAGCCCGCGGGCCTCTCGCGCCATGAAGTTGACGGACTCCGGCGTGACCAACTCGGCCGCGCCGATGAGGTCGCCTTCGTTCTCGCGGTCCTCGTCGTCCACCACGACGACGAGCTTGCCATTGCGGACGGCCTCGATGGCGTCCTCGATGGTGTCGAACCGGGTCTCTCCGCCAGGGCGGGGCGAGTTGTCAGCCATGGGTCGTACCGCGCTGCGGCGTGTTGTTTGGGGGCCAACGCCCGAGGTCCGCCGCGAGGTTCGCGGATTCGCTGTGCGCCTCTGGCGCGGCGTTGCCGTTGGGCTGGAGCCACCGCCAGAGGCCTCGGTGCGCCTCTGGCGCTAGGCCGCCTTGCCGGTCACGGCGTTTTTCTCGAAGCGCAGCTTGGTGTTCTGGTCCACCTCCACGAGCAGGCTCGTGTCCTCGACCTTGAGGACGGTCCCGTGGATGCCGCCGGCCGTGACCACGCGGTCGCCCTTTTTGAGCTCGTCGATCATCGCGCGGCGCTTCTTCTCGCGCGTCTGCTGCGGGCGGATCAGGAAGAGGTAGAAGACGACGAGGATGAGCAGCGGGAACAGCAGTCCGCCGAGGGCGAAACCGCCCGGCGCGGCGTCTTGGAGCAGGAGGAGCAAAAGCATCGGGGTGGGGGAGTGGTTTGGCGGAAGATACCGGGGGCTCTGCGAGAGGCGTCAGAAGTCAGAGCGCAGAAGCGGTGACGGGCCTCTGGCCTCCTCCCAGCGAGACGCCGGCGTCGCCAGAGGCGAATCGCGCGCGATGGTCGTTTCTTGCTCTCCCGATCTCTCCGCTCCCGATGCGCGCCCTCCCGCTCCTCCTCGTCTTCGCCGTTGCGCCCGCCTGCGCGCAGACCGACAAGCCCAGCGCCTCTGGCGACCCGTCCGACCGCCGCGCGGACACGCTCGTGGTCTCGCCAGAGGCCAAGCCGGGCACCGAGGTTTCGGTCCCTGTCGGGCCAGGCACCACGAGCGTAGGCTATTGGGACGTAAACGCCGGGGAGACGCCGGTGCGGATCGCGAGACGTGAGGCGTTCGGGCGCGAGGGCACGCCAGAGGCGATCCACATGCTCAACCTTCACGACGACGAGAGCACGTCCGTAGACGCGGCGCTGGACGTCACGCGCGAGACGGGCGGCTGGGTCGTCGAGCTCCAGCACTCCGGCGACCGCAACCTCGCGTTCACCGTCGGGGGCGAGCGCTTCGCCGCCGACCCCAACCGGATGTTTACCGACGCGGGCCGCGCCAAAACCCTCGCGTCGCTCTCGCGCGCCACGCCAGAGGCCGAGGCCGCCCTGGAGACCTTCGCGGCCTCCGTCCTCAAGGCGTACACCGACCTCGACCCGGCGGTGGTCGTCACTCTGCACAACAACACCGAGGACAACTACTCCGTGGCCTCCTACGCCTCTGGCGGCGCCTACGAAGCCGACGCCGAGGCCGTCACGCTCCACCCTGGCACCGACCCCGACGACTTCTTCTTCGTCACCGACCGCGCGCTCTATGACGCGCTCGTCGCCAGAGGCTTCAACGCGGTCTTGCAAGACAACGCCCGCGCGACCGACGACGGCTCGCTCTCGGTCTGGGCCGCGCAGAACGGGCGCCCGTACGTCAACGTGGAGGCGCAGCACGGCCACCGCGAAGAGCAGGCGCGCATGATCCGCGCGCTCGTCGAGGTCATCGCCGCGCGCTAGGAGCGGGCGCGGGCGGCGGCCTCTGGCGTGCGCTCCATCATGGACGTGTCCGGCGGCCACGGCGGAGTTTCGCCAGAGGCGAGCAAGCTGGGGCAGTAGAGGTCGTAGTCGGCCTCGGCGTCCGGGATGCCGAGGCCGGCGAGGGCGCGGTCCAGCAGGGCCGCGAAGTGTTCCGGCGGCTGCCGCTTCGGGGCGGCGTTGAAGCGCGGCTTCTGCGCGCTCGCGTCGAAGCCCAGGAAGCCCGCCACGCGCGCCGCGGCGTCGGGCTCGCGGATGTAGTTGATCACCAGCAGGTCGTCTGGCCTCTGGCGGAAGTGCTCCAGAACGGCGAGGTGGTACGCGTTGCGGTCCTCGATCCAGGCGCGGACGGCGAACTCGGTCACGTCCCACTTGGGCCCGCCGCCCGGCAAGTTGCCCGCAGCTTTTTTGCGCGCGATGTGCCCGAGCCGGCTGATGACCCAACTCTGGAGGTCCCGCACCTGAAGGATAAACGCCGCGCCGGGGTGCGCCGCGTCGAGCGCCGCGATGTCGCCCGGGATGCCGTCGCTGAAGGCGTCGTGCGCGCGGAGAGTCGCCCGGTCGCCAGTGCGCCAGAGGGGGCCGTGGCTGGCCGGGAGGCCGAGCGACTTGAACAGGACGTGCAGCGATGTCGTCCCGGTCTTGTTGAAGCCGACCGCGAACACCTTGGGCCTCTGGCGGAGGCCGAGGCGGTTGAGGAGCTTTTTGGGCTCGGTCTGGAGAGCGAGGCGGAGGCGGTGGAGCGTCACGAGAGCGCGGGGAGTCGGCCGCGAACCTACGCGCCGAGGGGGCGATCCAACCGCTTCGGGCGCCAGAGGCTCGGCGGTGACACGAGGCTGGCACAGCACGCGCGTAGGCTCGCGGCTCCGCCGCGGACCGCCTCTGGCGAAACCGCCCGTTCGGTTCGCGTGCGGACGCCCCGCCAGAGGCCCCCGCCCGGAACGGCGCCGGGCCGCGGTGGGTAGCCCTCTGTCTATTCCCGACCCGACCCAGTGGACGACCAGATCACCATCCGCGGCGCGCGCGAGCACAACCTCCGAGGCGTCGACGTCGACATCCCCCGCGACCAGTTCGTCGTCATCACGGGGCTCTCGGGGAGCGGGAAGTCCTCGCTCGCCTTCGACACGATCTACGCCGAGGGGCAGCGGCGCTACATGGAGTCGCTCTCCAGCTACGCGCGGCAGTTTCTGGGCGTGATGGAGCGGCCGGACGTGGACCTCATCGACGGCCTCAGCCCGGTCATTGCGATCGAGCAGAAGACCGTCAACCGCAACCCTCGCTCGACGGTCGGGACCGTGACCGAGGTCTACGACTTCCTTCGCCTGCTCTACGCCCGCGCAGCCGACGCCTACTCGTACAAGTCCGGCGCGCCGATGCGCCGCCAGAGCGACGACGAGATCATCGACGCGATCGCGGCGTGGCCCGAGGGCACGCGCGTGATCCTGCTCGCGCCCGTCGTGCGCGGCCGCAAGGGCCACTACCGCGACCTCTTCGAGCAGATCGCCAAGCAGGGCTTCGAGCGCGTTCGCACCGACGGCGAGATCCGCCCCATCGAGAAGGGGATGCAGCTCGACCGCTATTCCATCCACGACATCGAGGTCGTCATCGACCGCATCGCGATCAAGGAGGGCATCCGGCCGCGCATCGCGCAAGCCGTCGAGATCGCGCTCGGCATGGGCGGCGGCACGCTCGTCGCGCAGGTGGACCGGGTGGGGGAGGGGCCAGTGGGCAGCGCGAAGTCGCCCGTGGAAAACGACACGCCAGAGGCCTCTGGCGAGGAGCAAGGGAAAGGCAAGAAGGGCGCGAAGTCGAAAAGGGCCTCTGGCGCCAGAGGCAACGAGGCGAGCGCTCCCCCGCCAGAGGCTGGCGACGTGCTGTTCTCGCGGCACCTGACGGCGCCGCAGGACGGGCTGAGCTACGAGGACCCGAGCCCGAACACGTTCAGCTTCAACAGCCCCTACGGCGCGTGCCCGGCGTGCAACGGTCTGGGTGTGCGCAAGGAGATCGACCCGGATCTGGTCGTGCCCAACCCGAAAAAGTCCCTCCAGGAGGGCGCCGTCGCGGCGCTCGGGACGCCGCGCGACGTGTGGGTCTGGAGCCAGGTCCGCGCCGTGGCGGACGCCTACGAGTTCGACCTGGAAACGCCGATCGCCGACCTGACCGAGCGCCAGAGGCAGGTGCTCATGGAGGGCGCGGGCGATGAGCAGTTCGACATCGTGTACAAGTACAAGGGGCGCGAGGTGAAGTACCAGCACCGCTTCGGTGGCGTCCTGGGGCACATTGCGCACACACAAGAGAACGCGAGCAGCAAGGGCCAGAAAAAATGGGCCGAGGCGTTTATGCGCGTCATCGCGTGCCGCGTGTGCGGCGGCGGGCGGCTCAAGCCGGAAAGCCTGAGCTACCGCGTGGGCAACACGGGCACGTACGAAGGCGACCAGAGCATCGCGGACCTCGTGCAGATGGACCTGCGCTCGCTCGTGCAGTGGCTCGAAGACCTCGACCTCGAAGGGCGCCAGGAGATCATCGGTGGGCCGGTCGTAAAGGAGATCCGTGAGCGCGTGGGCTTCCTGGTGGATGTGGGCCTGGACTACCTCACGCTGGACCGTCCGGCGCGGACGCTCTCGGGCGGCGAATCCCAGCGCATCCGCCTCGCGACGCAGATCGGCACCCAGCTCACCGGCGTGCTCTACGTGCTGGACGAGCCTTCCATTGGGCTGCACCCGCGCGACAACACCAAACTCATCGACTCGCTGCAATCGCTCCGTGACCTCGGCAACTCGGTCCTCGTCGTGGAGCACGACCGCGAAACGATTGAGGCGGCGGACTTCGTGCTGGACCTCGGCCCCGGCGCGGGCGAGTACGGCGGCGAGCTCCTGGCGGCCGGCCCGCCAGAGGTCATCTCGACGCCCTCTGGCGACGGCCTTCCGCTCTCGCTGACCACGGCCTACCTCGCGGGGCTCCGCGCGATCCCGACGCCCGCCTCTGGCGAGCGCCGCGAGGGGAGCGGCCACGAGATCGTGCTCGAAGGCGCCAGAGGCCACAACCTGCAGGACGTGACGTTCCGCCTCCCGCTCGGCACGCTGACGTGCGTCACGGGCGTCTCGGGAAGTGGGAAGTCAACGCTCATCAACCACACGCTCCGGCCGGCGCTCGCGCAGCACTTCCACAACTCGCAGACGGTCCCGCTGCCCTATGACGACCTAAAGGGGCTGGAGCACGTCGACAAGGTCATCGCCATCGACCAGTCGCCGATCGGGCGCACGCCGCGCAGCAACCCGGCGACCTACACCGGCCTCTTCGGGCTGATCCGCGAGCTGTTCGCGCGCATGGGAGAGGCCGAGATCCGCGGCTACAAGCCGGGCCGGTTCTCGTTCAACGTCAAGGGCGGGCGGTGCGAGACGTGCAAGGGCGCGGGCATCATGAAGCTCGAAATGAACTTCCTCCCGGACGTGTACGTGGAGTGCGAGACCTGCAAGGGGCGGCGCTACAACGCCGAGACGCTGCATGTCCGGTTCAAGGGGCTCAACATCGCCGAGGTCTTGGACCTGCCCGTAAGCGAGGCGCTGGAGGTGTTCGCCAACCAGCCACGCATCGCGCGCAAGCTCAAAACGCTGGACGCGGTCGGGCTGGGTTACCTCCGCCTGGGGCAGGCCGCGACGACGCTCTCGGGCGGCGAGGCGCAGCGCGTTAAGCTGTCTAAGGAGCTCTCGCGCCCCGGGACCGGCAACACGCTCTACATACTAGACGAGCCCACGACCGGCCTCCACTTCGAGGACGTGCGGCACCTGCTTCTGGTCCTCCAGGCGCTGGTCGACAAGGGCAACACCGTTCTCGTCATTGAGCACAACATGGATGTCGCCAAGCAGGCGGACTGGGTCGTGGACCTCGGGCCGGACGGCGGCGCGGGCGGCGGCCAGATTCTCTTCGCCGGCACGCCAGAGGCCCTGGCCGAGGCCGACACGCCGACGGCGCCGTTCCTCCGCGAGGAACTGGAGCGCGCCGCTGAGGCCTCTGGCGAGCCGCTGCCGTTCCGCGAGATCGACCTCGACGCGCTCTCAAAGGGAGGCGGCAAGGGCGACGACGACGGGGAGGACGTGGAGGAAGACGAGCCCGAGGAGGTGGAGGCGTAGGCCCGCTCCCGCCCAGGCCTCTGGCGCCAGAGGCCTGGGGCTCTACCGTGCACCCTTCCCCTGCGGCGTCATCGCGAGAGGTCCGTTCGGCTGCGCTCAGGGCAGGCTCCGCGACGCGGCGATTGGGGTGGTCCGCGCTCGGCGGCACGGGATCGCCGCGCTCCGCTCGCGATGACACCCGTTTGGGTAAGGCGTCTCCGCGACGACCCACCTGGGGCCCAGAGGTGCAGGGCCTCGTTGTGCAGCCTCCCCAACCGATGTCATCGCGAGGAGCCCGTTCGGCTACGCTCAGGGCAGGCTCCGCGACGTGGCGATCTGGTGGGGTCGTGCTCGGCGTCGCGAGATCGCCGCGCTGCGCTCGCGATGACACCGGCTGGGGTGGGTCTCCTTAGTCGCTCTCAGTGATGGTCACGTCCGTCGAGCAGAAATCGATGCCGTAGGCGTTGCGGGCGGTCACTGTCACGGTGTACGTGCCGGGTTCGCTGTAGCGGTGCGTCGCTGGAAGTGACGCATCGGTGTTGCCGTCGCCCCAGTCGACTCCAAACGCGTCGGCCTCTGGCGAATTGGGGTGGAGAGAACCCATCAGGGAAACCGGTTCGCCAGAGGCGGCCGTGCTCGGCTGGGCCTGGCAGGCTGTGAACACAGGGCCGTGCCCTAGCTCTACGGCTGTGACCACGCACGTCTCCGTATCGACAGCGTTCTCGCCACGGCGTAGCTCTGCGGTCACGGAATACGTCCCGGGAGTCCTGAACACGTGCGAGGCATCCGCGCCCGTAGAGGTCTCGGTGTCTCCCCAGATCCACTGGACATCAGGAGCCGGTATGCCGTCGTCCGTTGTCGAGGCGACAAAGCGTCCCTGCTCTCCGATTAGCAGTTCTGCGGGGCACTCTAGGCTGGCTAGCATGGCAGGCGCGCGCGTGGTCAGGCAGGAGGCGAGGCCAAGCGCGAAGCCCAGGGCCAGGAAGGAACGGTAGAGCATGGAGAACCAACTTCAAGACGCGGCTCAGAGTACGCCGGGCCTCTGGCGCCAGAGGCGTGGTGGTCGGCGCGGGCGGCATTTGGGCATGCCTAGGGCTCAAGCGGTTGCGCAAGCGCCCGATAAAGCCGGCTGCGCCTGCGTTCTAGACCCAGGCGCGAAGGGGTGTCGCCGTGACGGTCTGCCACAGACTAGTAGCAGAATAGATGGGACCAGACAGAGCGTTGACAGAACCGAGGAGTCGTTCTAGGGCGAGTGGCCGCGCCTCATCGGGCACCGTTATCCTCGGGGACCACCCTCTCTACTAATGCGTCTTTTTCTCGCTCTCCTTCTGCTTCTTCCCACACTCGCGCTTGCGCAGTCCCCTCTCGGAGACCGCATCGGCCCCGACCTGTCGCCAGAGGAGCAGCGCTACTTCGGGCTCTTCCCAGGGATCGAGGGGATTCAGTCCGTCCAGGTGGTGGCAGGCACCGATACGACTCGGCTGGTGGTGTCGCGAGCGGTGGGGGGCGATACCACGTACGCGCTGCGGCCTGGCCAGATCGACGCGCTCCGGACGTTTGTCGGCTCCTTCGAGCAGAGTGCCGCCGCGTTTCTGAACCCCAACTGGCAACAGGCCTCGTCGGCCTATACGTCCTCTGTCTTGAGCGCGGAGGAGTACCAGGCCGTTCGCGATTCCGTCGCGCAGGCCCGCGAGTCTCTGCTCCGGCCGGAGAGAGCGGGGGCGACGAACGCCCTCGCGGGCCGAGTTCTAGACCCCAGCACGGACGTTCCGTTCGTGAACCCTGAGCGCCGCACTGTTGTGATCCGACGCGGCGACCGCATCCTTTCCGGCGTGATCCTGAAAGCCGACGCCGACCAGCTTCTTTTGCACCCGGTCGCTCCGTACAACTGGCGGGCGCCAGAGGCCGTCGCGATTCCGGCAACCGAGATCGAGTGGGTAGAGATTGAGCCGGTTGCTGAGGAAGGGATCGCGCGTGCGTTTCCGTACATCGGCGGCGCAGTCGGGCTGGCCGTCGCTGGGGGAGACGTGTTTCTGCTAGAAGGAGGGCTGGAAAGCGCGCCCTTCGTCCCGCTCTTTGCCGCGGTGGGCTCCATTCTCGCGGAGCGCCTCCTGCCCCGGCCCCCGCCGCGAGGCGGGTACGCCAGCCGCCTGGGCTCGCTCGCCAACCGCTCCGCCTTCCGCGACGTCACGCCGCTGGACTTCCCGGGGGCGACCGCGGGGGAGGACGTTCTCTCGTCGCGCTCGGCAAGAGCCGATGGGGCGTTTAGCCGCTGGCGCGCTCGCTACGGATGGGTAAACGTAGCGGCTATGCGAGGGGTGTCGTCGGATGCCGAGGTCTCTGGCGTGGTCCAGGAGAGCGTGCGGCTGGGCGGCATTCCCACCGACACGTCGCCGCAGTTCCTGCAAGGGGCGTCGGCGCCTCTCGCGAGCGTCGACGTCGCGCTTCGGCCGGTGCCGTGGGTGCGTCTCGGCGGCACGTGGGTGCGCGGCGAGGACGAGCGTCCAAGCCTGGAGCGCGAGTCCATCGAAGAGGTCACGGGGCCCGAGGTGGGCTTCGTCTCTCTGGGCTCGTTCCGAGGCTACGCAGAGCTGGTGCTGCCCAGCCCGCGCGTCAGCGGGTTCGGCCTCGAAGCTGCCATCGGCGGGGGCCTGACGACCATCGAGGGAAGCGTAGACCGCTCCACGACGGCCGCAGGCGGAGAAGTCGCCTACAGCCTGTCGTCCTCGCGGAGCAGCCCGTTCGTGCAGGCGACGGTAGAGATCGTGGCCCCGCGCCGGACGTCTTTCTTCGTGCGGTGGACCTCAGTCGCGGCGCCAGAGGCAATCTCGATTCCAGGTGCGGAACTGGAGTCCGAGCAGTTCCCCGGCGTCATTACGTACCAGCGGGAGCCACACGAGGTGACGTTCGGGAGGTACCAGGACATCGCGTGGGGCACGCGCTTTCGGTTCTAAAGCGACACACGTGCTGAGCGCGCCAGAGGCCTCTCGCGAAGGAGGAGGGCTACGGCACAGACTCGTCGCGCGGGTGAGGTCGCACAGCCGTCGGTTTGCCGAAGCTGTGCGCATAAAATAAGCGTGTAAAAGGTTTGCGGGAAGAGGGGCGCCCCGCGCCGACGCCCGGCAACGCATGTCTCGACCTCGGCTAGAAGGGGCGCAGAGAGGCGCCGTCTGGCCCCCTCCGCGCCAGAGGCTTCGGCCGCCGTGGCGGAACCTGTCGGGGCGCAACGCGCACAGGACATACGGCGGTGGCGTCCTGTATGGTGGACGGCGAAGTGCCGCCAGAGGCCTCTGGCGTGCGATTCACGCTATCGGAACGGCGGTTGATACGTGGGTGGGGGAACACGCGGCTTACCACGTGAGGGCAGACGCAGCACCCGGCGCCGCCCGCTCTCTCAAGCCCCACCAACCCCACCGCCATGACCCGTTCAACACTCTCCGCACTCGGCCTCGTCGGCCTCCTCGCGCTCAGCGGGTGCACCGCCCTGGAGTCCCAGCGCTACCCTACCCCACGCCGAGGCGGCACCGTGTACCAGCCGGCACCGCGCCCGGCAGATGTCCGCCGTGACAACCGCGACGACGCCAGAAGCACCCCCGAGTGGCGCCGCGTCGAGCGCGACGTGCGGCAGTACGTCGACCGCCTTGACCGCGAGCTTCGCCTGGACAACCGCCAGGAGCGCCAGATCCGTGAGGTGCTGGAAAACCGGGCGTACAACCTGCTCCGCCAGACCCGTCGCGGCGAGGCGCGCCGCGTGTACCCCTTCCCGCGCCGCTTCAACCAGAAGCAGCACGCCAACCGCACCGTGGAACGCTTCTGGCGCGATGCCGACAACCGCGTTGAGCGGGTCCTGGATCGCGACCAGAAGCAGGAGTTCAAGTACCTGACGGGAGAGCGCCGCCGCCCCACCCGGGCACGCGACCAGCGCGACGACCGCCGCTACGACAGGGATGATCGCAGAGACGATCATCGCGAAGAGCGCCGCGGCCGCCGGAAGCGCGACTAGGCTCGCGACGCACGCTCATGCTCTAACGTTGGAGAGGCGGGGGACTTCGGTCCCTCGCCTCTTTGCTTTGCCTCTGGCGCTAGAGCCCACGCTCCGAGCCTCTGGCGCCAGAGGCTGCTCCCGCCCACTCTGCGCTGCTGCTAGGCGTCGCCAGAGGCCTCGGGGAAGCGTTCGCCCGCCGTCACGGCGAGGTCCAGCGTGTTCTGCGGCGGCGGGATAGGGCACGAGAACGACGGGTTGACCACGCACGTGGGGTGGTAGGCGCGGTTGAAGTCTAGCGCGACGCTGCCGTCAGCCTCTGGCGTGAGGTCCATGTAGCGGCCCCCGCCGTAGGTCTCCACGCCCGTCGTCTGGTCGCGAAAGGGGACGAAAAGGTTCGGGTTGGTCTCCCCCAGAGGGAGGTAGGCCGTTAGCCGCATGGGGCGGCCCTCGGCGCGAAACACGAGCACGCCAGAGGCCACCATCGCGCGGGGCTCGCCGGTGGACGTGCCGAGGTAGAGCGTGTCCGTTTGCAACGCCGGTTGGAGCGAGGCGGGGATGGCGAGCGTGGAGTCGTACGGGAAGTACTCCAGCCCGGTAAACGTCTCGCGCAGGCTCTCCATGACGGGCGTGTCCTCGGAGGCGTAAAGGCTGTCTCGGCTGGTGCGCCACGCCTCCCATTCGGCGTGGAGCGCGGCGCGGTCCACCGACGGCCCGCTGGGGCCGCAGGCGGCGAGAGACAGAAGCAGGGGGAGCAGGAGAGCGACGCGCATAGCAACGGGGACCGGCTACAAGGTCGCTATCATCGTGGACTCCGTCCTTTCAGCTTCGCGGAATCAGCGTCCCACCTCTATGCCCCGGTTCTCCTCCCTCACGCCTCTGGCGGTCTTCGGCCTCACGCTCCTTCTCGCGGCAGCGCCAGAGGCCCAGATCACGGCCACCAACGCGTTCCCGGGCGTCAGCTTCCAGTCGCCGGTGGAGATGGGGATGGCGCCGGGCCAGCCCAACCGCGTGTACGTAGTGGAGCAAGGCAACGGGACCGGGCGCGCGCGCATCCTCACGCTTGAAGTGGGGGACAGCGCCCCGACGGTCTTCCTCGACCTCGACGACCGCGTGCGGGCGGGGGGCGAGCAGGGCCTGCTCGGTCTCGCGTTCCACCCGAACTACGCCGCCAACGGGCGCGTCTTCGTGCACTACAGCGGGCAGCCGGACGGCCGGACGGTCGTCTCGGAGTTCGCGCGCGCCAGCGGCGATCCTCTGGCGGCGGACCCCGAGAGCGAGCGCGTAATCTTGGAGCGGAGCCAGCCCTTCGGCAACCACAACGGTGGCAAGATCGCGTTTGGCCCGGACGGCTTCCTCTACATCGGGCTCGGCGATGGCGGCTCGGGGAACGATCCGCTGGGCAGCGGGCAGGACACCTCCACCATCCTCGGCGCGCTTCTCCGCATCGACGTGGACACGGTGCCAGCAGGCGCCACCTACGGGATCCCAGTGGACAACCCATTCGCCTCTGGCGGGGGCCGCGGCGAGATCTACGCCTACGGCATCCGCAACCCGTGGAAGTTCTCCTTCGACTCCCTCACCGGCGACCTGTGGCTGGGCGACGTGGGGCAGGGGCGTTGGGAGGAGATCAACAAGGTGCGCAACGGCGGCAACTACGGCTGGAATCGCGTGGAAGGCCCCGAGTGCTTCCAGCGGACCTGCACGCTGAGCGACTACGACGCGCCGGTGTTCTCTTACCCCCACAACAACACGGACCAGGGGGGGCTCTCCATCACGGGTGGGATCGTGTACCGGGGGACCGACGTGGCGGGCTTGGAGGGCGCCTACCTCTACGCCGACTTCGTCTTCCCTCGCCTGTGGTCCCTGTTCTCTGGCACGACGCCGGGCACCGCAACCTCGACGCTGCTCTCTAGCTCGATCAGCAACATCTCGTCCATCAACGAGGGGCCGGGGCGCGAGGCGTACGTGGTCACCTACGGAGGCACCATCTTCCGCCTTCAGGGCACTTCTACCGCGGCGGCCCCCGGCGCCTCTGGCGCGGGGCTGATCCGCGTGGACGGCCCGAACCCCGTCCGCGGCGAGGCCGCGCTCGTGCTGAGCGCCTCTGGCGGCGAACCGGTACGTGTGCGTCTCTTCGACGCCAGAGGCCGCGAGTTGGCCGTCCTGAACGAGGGGGCCGTCGCGCGCGAGATGCGCCTCGTCGTAGACCTCGAGACGCTTGGTGTGGCCGCTGGCGTGGTGTTTGTTCTAGCGGAGACCTCTACCCTCCGCCAATCCGTTCGGCTCGTTGTAACGGGCTGATGTGATGGGCTTTATGCCATGAGTCGACTTCCCGTTTTTGCCACGCTCCTCGCAGCGTTTCTACTCGCCCCCGCATCCCTCGCGCAGATCCGAGCCGTCGAGGCCTTCCCCGGGATCCGGTTCGATTTCCCCGTTGAGGTGGCCGTCGCGCCCGGCCAGCCCGAGCGGCTGTACGTCGTGGAAAAGGGGGAGGGGAGCACGTCGCCCGAGGCGCCCTCGCGCATCCTCTCCATCGCGCCGGGCGAGACCGAGCCGACGGTTTTTCTGGACCTGACGGACGTGGCGTGGCCGGGCGCGGAAGCGGGGCTTTTGGGACTCGCCTTCCACCCGGACTACGCGAGCAACGGACGCTTTTTCGTCTACTACGGCGCCAGAGGCGTGCAGCGGACAGTGTTGGCGGAGTACCGCCGCTCGGCGCGCGATCCGCTCGTGGCAGACCCCGATGACCCCGTCGTCCTCTTGGAGGTGGAGCAGCCGCTGACGATCCACAACGGCGGCAAGATCAAGTTCGGCCCCGACGGATTCCTGTACGTCGCCTACGGCGACGGGCGCGGCCCGGGCGACGTGGACGGCAACGGCCAGAACCTCGCGACGCTGCTGGGCTCGCTCGTCCGCATCGACGTGGACGGCACGACGGGGAGCCTGCCCTACCGCATCCCGGCGGACAACCCCTTTCTCGATGTGAGCGGCGCCCGCCCCGAGATCTACGCCAGAGGCTTCCGCAGCCCGTGGAAGTTCACCTTCGACGCTGAGACTGGCGACCTCTGGTTGGGCGACGTAGGCGAGACCGACTGGGAGGAGATCAACGTCGTGGAGGCCGGCGGCAACTACGGCTGGGGCGAGATGGAAGGCTTCCAGTGCTTCGTGGACGACTGCGACCCAGACAAATACGACCTCCCGCTCTACGCCTACCCGCACACCGCCGAGACCACGGGCGGGCTCTCCATCACGGGCGGCTTCGTCTACCGCGGCACCGCGCTGGCCGGCCTGCAAGGCCGCTACCTCTTCGCGGACTTCGTCTTCCCCCGCCTGTGGGCGCTTCTCGACGACGCCTCTGGCGCCGACGTGATCCTCAACACCGTGCCCAACATCGCGTCCATCAACGCCGACGCCTCGGGCGAGGTGCTGCTGACCTCGTTTACCGAGGGCAAGATCTACAAGGTGGTCCAGGGGCCTCTGGCGAACGGCCCCGGCGCAACCGACGCCGCGCCGACGCTCGCGCTCCGGGGCGCCAACCCGGTCCGGAGCCGCGCGCGCCTCGCCATTGGCGCGGCGGCAGGCACGAGCGTGCGCGTCACGGCGTTCGACGCCAGAGGCCGCGAGCTCGCGGTTGTCTACGACGGCGCCGTCTCGGCAGGCGATCTTGAGGTCGAACTCGACGCCAGCGGCTTCGCGCCCGGCGCCGTCTTCGTCCGCTTGGACGCGGCCTCGGGCCGCGTTGTCCTCCCGCTTACTGTGGTCCGCTAGGCCACCCTCCCACCCGCCGATGATCGTCAGGACGCTCGCCACTCTTACCGTCCTTGCCCTGCCGCTTCTGGCGCTGACGTACCCGTACGGCGCGCCGTCGGGCTTCGACGGCTTCGACGGCACCTCTTGCGCCACCTGCCACCGCACGCCGGACGGGGACGCGAACACGAACGTGGGCACGGGCTCGGTCTCCATCACCGCGCCCGACGTGTACGTGGCCGGTCAGCCTCTGGCGATCACCGTGGCCGTGGTGAACACGACCGAGGCGGCGCCGGGCGGCTCGGGACGGCTCCAAGGCTTCCAGGTCTCCGTCCGTGACGCCAGCGGCACGCCCGTCGGCAGCTTCGACCTCCGGGGCTCGTCGGCGATTCAGTTCGCGGATGGGAACACGAACTACGTCACGCACACGACGGCGGGCAACCAGCAGTCCTCGTGGACCTTTGACTGGACGCCGCCCGCGGGCACGCCGCCCCAGGCCGTCACGGTCTACGCGGCGGCCAACGCCGCGAACGGAAACAGCAGCCTGACCGGGGACTACATCTATACCGCGCAGAAGGCCCTGGCGTTGGCCACGGCTGGCGAGCCTGGGCCAGACGAGAGCGCCGTCCAGCTCGGTGCCGTCTCGCCGCAGCCCGTGCGAGGCCAGGCCCGCGCGCGGCTTACGCTGAGCGAGCCTGGAGACGTGCGCGCGCGGCTTGTGGACGGCCTCGGCCGCACCGTCCGCGATCTCGCCAGAGGCGCCTATCCCGCCGGTGAGTCCCTGCTCGACGTCGACGCCAGCGGCCTCCCGTCGGGTGTGTACTTCCTCGTCGTGGACACGCCGCAGGGGCGCCGGACGGGGCGCGTTGTCGTCGCGCGCTGAGCAGGGGCGTAGGGCCTCTGGCGTAGAGAAAACGCGGGGCGGCCGAGTTAGGAGCGACAAAAAGGGGTGGCAGAAGCCCGTTCGGACGCGCGAGCGTTCCTAGGATGCGCGTTGATTTGCCTGCACACCTGAGGGCGCGATACCGGAACTGCCCCCTCAACCTGTACCGTGTCGCTACCCCACCATTCCGCGCTCGACGTCGCGCTTCGTCAGTCGGCTGCCCTGCTCCAATCGCGAGGGCTGTACGTCCTCCGCCTCGAACTCGACGGCCACGTGCAGGCCGTCGCGAGTACAGGGGAGTCCCTGACGCAAGACGCGATGCAGGTGGCCCTCGCCGCCCTCGTGGACGATGGGGAGCTCTCCGTCGTTGGGGCCACTATTGGCGTGGATGTCCCGCACGTGGAGGCGGTGTGGCTCGGGGACGAGCGGCACGCCCTCCTCGCGCTTTGCGACGCGCCCATCGGCGACTGGCACCTCTCGGAGGCCGGGGCTCTCGTTTCGGCGCTGATCTACGCGGAGTACAAGGGCGTAGAGCTGGACCACGCGCGCTTCCTCCGCGCGCTGACAGCGGACCCCGCGCCGCTGGACGAGCGGCTCCACAACGCGCTCACGCGAGCGTCGTCCCTCCTGGGGCTCGAAGCGGCCGTGTTCCTCTGCGTCGAGTCCGAGGAGTGGAACGTGGAATCCGTGCACGACCCCGGCGGCATCGTCAACCACGGGCGGCTGCTGGCCTCTGGCGCACTGGCGTCCATCACGTTCCGCGCCAGCGGCTCGGTCGGCATTCACGATGTCGCGGCCTCGGCGTTCGCAGCGCCGGGCGAGGTGGGCGCGTTCCTGGGGGCGCCGATTGTAGCGGGAGGGCAAGGCCTCGGCGTGCTCGCGTTCCTGGGCCGAGAGGCGCGGCCGGAGCCGTTCGGGCCGCCCGCGCGGGAGCTGGTGGAAACGCTGGCGCGATGGGCCGGAGCCGCCCTCGGCGGGCGGGCCTCGGCGCAACGCCTGGCCGAGCAGGAGGCGACGCTCTCGCGGCTGTTCTACGCCTCGCCGTACCCCGTCGGCGTGGCCGAATGGCGGACGGCCCCTGGCGAGCCCGACGACCTCGAACTCGTGGAGGCCAACGAGTCCGCCGTTCGGATGCTAGGCGCCGGCCCTGGCGACACGTTTTCCGAGGTGCTCCCGCCAGCGGCCGTCCGGCTCTGGACCGGCGCCTGCCGCCGCGCCACCGTGGACGAGAGCGTGCAGCGATTCCGCGCGGACCTGGTGCCGCCGGGCGAGACCGAGGCCCGCCGCTACCGCGTCTCGCTCTCGCTCATCACCGCACCGACGCCCGAGCGGCCCGGCCGCGTCACCTTTCTCGCCGAGGACGTGACGGCGCGCCGCCACATCCGCGACAACCTGCACGGGCGCGAATCCCAACTCCGCATCGTCCTGGAGCACGCGCCTATTCTGCTGTTCGAGCTGGACGAGGCGGGGCACTTCGTGTTCTGCGAGGGCCGCGCGCTCGCGCTTTCGGGCATCCGCTCCGAGGACCTGATCGGCGTTTCCGCCGTGGAGCGTTACCGGAACCACCCGGAGACGATGCAAGGGTTCAACCGCGTGCTCTCCGGCCAGGCGAGTTCGTGGACGCTCACGCTCGGCTCCCGCGAGTTCGAGGTCTACGCCGAGCCCTCCCGGGACCGCGACAACGCGATCTCGGGCGCCAGAGGCGTCGCCGTGGATGTGACCGAGCGCCGCAACGCAGAGCGGATCGCCGCCCGCGCGAGCGAGGAGGCCGCCGACGACGCACGCCACAGCGCCGACCTCGTCTCGCTGCTCAGCCACGGCCTGCGCGTGCCTCTGGCGACAGTCCTGGGCTACGCGGACCTGATGGAGGACGAGGACGGGGAGGCCGCCGAGGCCGCGGGCGCCATCACGCGCGCCGCGCAGGAGATCCTCGACACGCTGGACGGATTCCTGGACCTCACGCAGCTTTCTGCCCTCCGCACCGTCGCGCCCCGCCCAACGGGGACGACGGGCCTAGAGGCGACCGTGAACCGCGCCGTGGCCGAAGGCGCCTCTGGCGTGCCGGTCTCGGTAGAGGTGGTGCCGTTGGAGACGCCGATCCTGCTGGACCTCAGCCTCTTCGGCGCCGTCATCAGCCGCGTGGCCGAGCTTGCCGAAGGCTCGCTAGAGGTGAGCGCCGAGGCGGCCGGTGCGCACCTCTTCGTCCGGCTCTTCTCGCCCGGCCTGGCCTCCCGCCTGGGAGGCGACTCGCTGGACACCGCCTATGTGCATCACGCCGTCGCGGCGCTGGACGCCGAACTCGCGCTGGGCGCCGACGGCAGCGTCGGCATCGGCGTGCCTGTCCTGCCGGCGCCGATCGTCCACCTGGCCACGGCGCCTTCGGGCGACGGCTCGTTGCGCGCGGCGGAGCTGATCACGAGGCTCTGATCCCGCCTCTGGCGCCACGGGTCGAAGCCGAGCGCCAGAGGCCGCGCTACCGCGTTTTGACGGCCGTGAACGTCTCGGCGAACCCCGCGCCCTCTACGCGGACGACGTACACGCCCGGCGCGAGGCCGCGCCCGATCTCGACCCGCGCCTCTGGCGTCTCCGCGTCCGAGACCGAGAGCCGGCGGCCGAGCGCATCATAGACGCTCACCTGGACGGCCGTGTTGGCGGGCGCCTGGATCAGGATCGTGGTCGCTTCGCGAAACGGGTTGGGGCGCGGGCGGCTCACCGCCAGAGGCCTCTGGCGAGGCTCGAAGCCCTCCACGCGGCTGGGTTCAAACGCGCCAGATGCCTGCGCGGCGAGAACGCGGCGGGCGTCAGAGCGGAGGTGGGTAATGGAGTCGAAGCGGTCGGTGCCCTGCGCGTAGACGAGGGCGAAGGTGACTGATGTAGAGCTATCGGGGAGTAGCCGGAATGGGCCGCTGCCGGGGATGCCGCGGCGGTCTCCAGCGGGGATTGGGGTGCCCGCCCCGTCTGCGTTGACCTCGCTCCATCCCTCGCCGCTTACGGGATCACCTGCGTACAGAAACCGAGTCCTGGGGTATTGGGCGGGTTGCCGATATCCGTTGCCGTTCGCGCGCATAACGCTTCCGTCCCCCCATCTCCCCTGCAGGTAGTTGTAGAACTGGAAGACTCCGTCTGGGTCGCCCGATGTGCAGTGTGGGCAGGTAAGCGCGTAGAGGGCCGAGCCAGTCAGGCCGAGCGGCTCCCCAGGCTCGTCCACCGTACCGTCTCCATCGTCATCGCGCCCGTTCGCTAACCCCACAGGGCCTCTGGCGACCACGACCCCGTGGGCCGGGGGAGCGCCATTGAAAAAGGGGTCGGTATCGGTGCCGTTGTAGACGTACAGCATCTGCGCCGTCGTGTCCGTCCCGATACGATCATTGGTCCTCTCGCCAATATCAAAGTCGTGGTGGAGGCCGACGTACGCACTGTCGAGCGGCGTGCCGTTGCGGTTCGTGATCGTGAAGCGGTAGAACGTCTCGTCCCGGAACGGGGAGGTACGGATCGCGAACGCTTCAGCCGCTACATCCACTCCGGCAGCCGTTTCGCCAAAGGGGGTGCCCGAAGCCATGTCGGTCATCGCCCAGAAGGCCATCACGTCGCCTCGGATCGCGGGCTGGTCGCCCGCTTCGAGGTCGTAGTTGCCCGCGATGCCGTCGCCGTCCAAGACGGGCGCGCCGAGGTGCACCGGCCACTCCGCCAAGTCGGCCTCTGGCGTCGCACCGGCGTAGTACGCCGCGATGTCATCGCGGGAGACCACCCAGATTCTGTCCGCCTCCGCGCACGCGGTGGAGTCCGGTGGGACGTGGTCGGCGCCCGTCTGGCCTGGCCGAAACACGAAGTTGGTGTAGCGCGCAGCGGACGCGCGGATGTCGCCGCCGACCTTCCCGCCGAGCCACAGGGTGGACGCGAAAACGGGCGAGCGCGGCTGCCCGTTCAGCGCGTTCTCTCCGAGCGGTGTCACGTAGCCGCTGCCGTCGGTCGTCTGGTTGCCGTAGAAGAGGTTGCCGTTGGTGAACAGCGCCGCCTCCACGTCCACGCCGCGCAGCCGCGCCTCGGCGGTGCCTAGCGCGCACGTCTGCGCGCCAGAGGCCATCGCGGGGAGCGCGAACAGCGCGAGGAAGAGGGCGGCCCGGAGCATGAGATGCAGAGAGATGCTTGTGCAAGTCTAGCCCCCCCCGGCCTCTGGCGGCAAGGCACGCGGGCGCGCCTCTGGCGTGCGGGTGAAGGCGGCGCGATGGACTCCGCCAGAGGCCCCGCGCTAGGTTCTGGGCGGTCTCCCCGCTGCGCACGTGTCTACTCCTCCCATGTTCGTCCCCGAGTACAACAAGCCCGACAGCCCGGGCATCCACATGGGCTTCGACAACACCGTCGCGATCTACCAGGTCGTGGCGCCAGAGGACACGTTCGAGGCGGCGGCGACCGAGGCGGTGGACTTCCTCCGCGAGGCAGAGCAGCGCTTCCCCGGCTGGCCCCGCGTGTTCTACCTCGACGTGGCCGGCCACGACGGCGACGCGGGCGGCTTCGACCCCGACTTCTACGAGTTCCAGCAGGAGTTCTTCTTCAGCGTCCTCGCCCCGTTCATCTCCGCCGCCGAGATGCCGCTCACGGGCGGGCTCGTGAACCCGGAGCCGCAGCGGAACGACGTCCCGGACGCGCTGCGGTTCGGGGAGGACGTGCGGCCGCACGCGGGGCAGGTGGTGCCGGACCACGGCGGCACGCCCACCGGCGACGGCGCCTGAGCCTCTTGCGCCAGAGGCCCCAACAGACCGCGCCCCGCCCGGAGTCTCCAGGCGGGGCGCGGTGCGTAAACAGACGGCTCGCCAGAGGCTAGCGCGGGTCCTGCTTCGCGGCCTCGATGGCCGAGACGAACACGTCCATCGGCTGGTTGCCGTTGACGAAGCGGCCGTTGACGAAGAAGCCCGGCGTGCCGCGCACCCCGTACTCCTCGCCGAGAGCCATCTGCGTGTCCACGCCAGAGGCCGCGGCCTGATAGGTGCTAGAGCTTTCGTCAGTCGCGCAGGTGCTCCACGCGGCCATGTCGATGCCGGAGCCCGCGAGCGCGGCGCGAGACTTCGCGATGACGTTGCCGGTGTTGATGGCGCTCTGCTCGTCGAAGTAGAGGTCGTGCAGCGTCCAGAAGGCGTCGTTGTTCTGCTCGGCGGCGCACGAGGACGCGATGGCGGCCGGGCGCGCCCACGGGTGGTTGCCCAGCGGGAAGTGCGCGTAGACGAGCTTCACGTCCTCGGGGTAGGCCGCGAGCACCTGCTTGACCGTACCGGCGGCGCGGCTGCAGTAGGGGCACTGGAAGTCCGAGAACTCGACGATGGTCACGGGCGCGTCGGCGGGGCCTCTGGCGGGGAGCCCGGCGACGGAGGACGCGAGGGCGGCCGAGCGGACGCGGGCCTCCGCTTCGGCTTCCGAGTCCGCGTTGGCGCGCGCTTCAGCGAGTTCCTCGACGGAGCGGCTCACGTCGATCGGGTCGGACGCGATGAGGTACATCGCGGAGTTGTCGCGCGTGACCAGGAACGGCTGCGGCGGCTGGCCGGCGATCAGGAACGTGCCCTCGTCCATGCCGTCGGCTGCGGCCTTGAGCGTGTCGATGCGCACGTCGAGGTCGGCGACCTGCGGGAACTCGTGCTTGAGGTTGGCGATGATCTGCGCCTTGCGGTCCTCGCCGCCAGAGGCGGTTTGGCTGTTGGCGGGGCCGCAGGCGACGACGAACGTCGCGAGAAAGGCGAGGGAAAGCGCGCGGAGGGTGGGCATCAACGTGTCGGGGTGGCGAAGGCGTACAGACTACGGCGGCCCGAACGAGGGGCGCTGCGAGTCTGGTGTGTGGTTTCAGCCTCTGGCGCGGTGGGCTTAAGTGGGAGGGATGAGGGATGAGGGATGAGGGATGAGGGATGAGGGATGAGGGATGAGGGATGAGGGATGAGGGATGAGGAGGGGCGCCGCCCTATTTGTTCCGCCTCTGGCGCCAGAAGCCGAGCCGGCTCACCTTCCAGTCCCCACCAGCCTGCCGCCTGCGGTGGACACGGCGCGCACCGGCCGGTAGACGCCTGGCAGCGCCAGAGGCCCGGTTTTGCCACCTACGGCTCGGTTCGCCCCGCCTTGGCACGATCTCCGCATTCACGTGGGTGCCTTCCCACACTGCCATGAAACGTTTCGCTACGCCTCTCTTCCTCCTCGCCCTCACGCTAGCCGTGTGGGGCTGCACCTCCGCCCGCGGCGCCTACGATGACGCCATGCAGGCCGAACTCGCGGGCGATTTGCCCACCGCCTTCGAACGCTACTACACCGCGCTCCGCCGCGACGGTGACCTCCCCAACGCCAGAGGCCGCTTCGGCGTCGTCGGGCGCGATCTGGTCTCCGGCCTCCTCGCGCAGGCCTCTGGCGCGCGCGTGCCGACGCAGGCGGCGGATCTCTACCTGGACGTCGAGCGACGCGTGAACCGGGCGTCCGAAGTCGGCGTTTCGCTGCGCCTGCCTGAGACGTTCGCGGAGGATCGAGACCTCGCACTCGACGACGCCATCGCGAGCCTGCGCGAGGCCAGCGCGGACGCTCACGCCGCTGGCGACTTCAACGGCGCCCTCGCGAGCCTCAACCGCGCCCGCGCCTACCGGCCGTCTGCCTCTGAACTTCGGCTCTTGGACGGCGACGCCCGCCTCGTCTACTCCGATTGGGCCGAGGACGACCTTGCCCGAGGCCTCTGGCGCCGGGCCTACGCCAACACGGAGTACGCGCTCGGCTTCTCCGATCCCGACGACGATACCGTTTTCCGGCTCCAAGACCTCCAGGCCGCCATCCTCGACGCCGGCAGCGTCCGCGTGGCCTTTTTCCCACTCGCACGGGACGCCAGAAACGACGACCGAGACGCCAGAGGCTCCGACGACGGCGAGCGCGGCGGCGTCGGCCGGGACCGCGCGCGGATACCCTACGGCTTCGCGGCCGACCTGGACGACGTGCTGAACGACGACCACTGGGCGCGCCCGCCGCTCTTCGTCTACGCCGCCGACCCCGCCGATGTGCGCCGGCTGGTGCGCGGCGAGCGCGACCTGGACCGCCTCGGGGGCAACCGCTCGCTCCTCGCCGGGCTCGCGCGCGACCTCGATGCCGACCTCGGCGCCGCGTTCTCCCTCGGCCTCTGGCGCCAAGCTGAAGAGGTGCGCGAGCGTGACGTGCGACAGGCCTCGACCCGTTCCGGTCAGCCCGCCACGTACGACTACCTCCGCGTGCGCATGAGCGCGGGCGCGACGGTCTCGTACACCGTTGTGGACGCAAGCACGCGGGCTGTCGTCTGCCAGGGCGAGGTCGAGAAGGACGTGCGCGATACCGTCACCTTCCACGAGTTCGACGGCGACTGGCGCGATCTCGCCGTCAGCCGCGACGACCGCCGCTACTTCACCGACGACTACCGCGCCGACGTGGAGGCCGAAATGGCCCTCGACCTGCAGACGCAGCTCGCGAACGCCGTCGCGGAGCGCGTCTATGCCTGCGTCGGTCAGCAGGTACTGTAGCCGCTGGCGCGAAGGCGTGAGGCCTCTGGCGGGACTCGTTCTCGCCAGAGGCTTTCCTCTGTAAACAGGCCACGCCGCTCGGTCTTTCGCCAGAGGCAACCGCGTACGCATCTTCGCGCTCCAATCCTGCCGACGCTATGCGTTTCCTCTTTGCTGTTCTCTCGCTGGCTATCTCGGTGCCTGTGTTCGCGCAGACGCCAGAGGCGCACCCTGTTGAGGCTATTGGCGACGACATCGAAGCGCTGCCAATGAGGAGTGGGTGGGCTAAGCAGACCGATACGTCCGCCATGGAGGGGACGCCTTGGACATGCGGTCTTGCCGTCTCGCTAGTGTGTCTCGAACCACGCGTTCCAGTCCTACAAAGGGGGGCCTTCGCTTCACGGATTGCTTTGTCGCAGGATGAGCGGTTGGAGGGGGAGTGCTCGCACAGTTCTGGTACGATTAGCCTGACCAATCTCACGCTGGGCCGCTAGCCTCTAGCGCCAGAGGCGATCTTGGGCGACGCCCCCGCCGCCCATGGACTTCGTCACACTCCACGCCCTTGCCACCGAGTGGGACACCCGCTGGCGCGGCGCAGCGGTCACCGGCGCGTGGACGCAGAGTCCCCGCGAGCTAACCCTCGCGCTCCAGCTCGCCTCTGGCGACGCAGAACCCGGAACGCAGAACCCGGAACCTGGAACCCGTACCGACGCCTTCCGCGCGCTCTGCGATGGCGGCCTCCCGATGGTCTGGCGCCAGCCCGGCGGCGGGCGCCAGAGGCGCAACACGACCGACGTGCTCCCCGAACTCGTCGGCCGCACCGTCGAGGCCGTGCGCACGCCCGAGCGCGACCGCTTTCTCGTCCTCCACTTCAGCGGCGGCCTGCACCTCTGGGTGCGCCTTTTCGGCCCGCGCCCCAACGCGTTCCTGCTCCGCACCGGCGTCCCCATCGCCGCCTTCCTGGGCGACGAACCCGAAGCCCCCGCCACGCGGCCGGCGCCGCACCCCGAGACGCCCGAAGCCTTCGAGGGTCGCTGGCGCTCGAATCGCAAGAGGCTCTCCCAGGCCGTCGGCGCCGCCGTCCCGCTGGTCTCCGCGCCTCTGGCGGTGGACGCCTGCCGCCGCGCCGGTCTGGACCCCGACGCGTCGCCAGAGGCGAGCCCGCCCCCGGCCCTCTGGCGCGGCGTGCAATCGGTCCTGGACGACCTGAAGGCGCCCGCCCCGCACATCGCGTGGCGCGGGACGCCAGAGGACGGCCTGCCCGAAGCGCTGTTGCCCGCGCCGCTCCAGCACCCGCCCGAGGACTGGACGCTGGAGCGCTTCGAGAGCTTTGACCGCGCGTGTTCCGTCTTCGCGCGGCGCAGCCTGGGTAGCCGCCACTACCGCGCGCTCTACGCGCCCGTCGAGAAGCCTCTGGCGCGGCTCGCCGCCAAGCGCCAGAGGTCCGCAGACGCGATGCTGGACGAGCTCTCCCAGCCCTCGCGCGCCGACGGCTACGAGGCGTACGGCCATCTCCTCATGGCTCAGGCCTCTGGCGAGGGGCCGGGCCGCGAGGAGCTCGCGCTGCCGGACATCATGGGCGACCCGAGCGAGACCGTCACCATCCCGCTGGACCCCGCGCTGAGCGCCGTCGAAAACGCCGAGCGCTACTACGACAAAGCGCGCCGCACGCGCCGCTCGCGCGAGGAGGCTGAAGGCCGCTGGGAGGCCGCCCATGCCGAGGCCGAAGAACTCGGGGATCTGCTTGCGCGCCTCCGTGCTACGTCCACGCTCCAGGACCTGCGCGACTTGCTGGAGGCCGAAGACGCCACGCTCGCGCGCGTGCTCCGCCCCGAGGCGCGCGGCGAGACCTCGGAGCCGTTCCACCGCTTCCCACTCCCCGGCGGCTTCGAAGCGCTCGTCGGCAAGCACGCCCGAGGCAACGCGCACCTCACCACGCGCGTCGCGAGCCCGCACGACCTCTGGCTCCACGCCCGCGGCGTACCCGGCAGCCACGTCGTCATCAAGCGCCGCGCGCGGACCACAGTCGTCCCGCCAGAGGCCGTCGGCCAGGCCGCCCGCCTCGCCGCCCGCTTCTCGACGGCGAAAACGCAGAGCCAGGTGCCCGTGCAGGTGACCGAGCGCAAGTACGTCCGGCCCATCAAAGGCGGCCCGCCCGGCTTGGTGCGCGTGGACCGCGAGGACGTGCTGCTCGTGGAGCCCGCGACGCTCTAGCCTCTGGCGCCAGGGGCTCAGTCGCCGCCCATCCCTCCGCCCCGCATCCCCCATCCCTCCACGCGCCAGAGGCTAGCTTCGTGACCCCTCACGCCCGCCTCTCGCCATGCTCTGGTGGCAAGCCATCATCCTCGGTCTCCTGCAAGGGATCGCCGAGTTCCTGCCCATCTCGTCCTCCGGCCACCTCGTCCTCGGGCAGCACTTCCTCGGCATCGACGTGCCGCGGTACGCCAATGGTGAGGCCGACATCGCCTTCGAGGTGTTCGTCCACTTTGGGACCGTCCTCTCCATCGTCACGGTCTACCGCCAGAGGATCTGGACCATCCTGACGGACTTGGTGCAGGCGCTCAAGAACCCGAGCAGCATCGCGCGCGCCATCCAGGGCGGCCCCATCGAGCGGATGCCGGACGAGCCTCTGGCGGAGGAGTTCGGCGACGAAACCGGCGGCGCCAGAGGCCCCATCCCCAGCACGCGCCTCGCGCTCTACATCCTCCTCACGATGGTGCCGACCGGCATCGTGTACGTCTTGTTCAAGGACACGCTGGAGAACGCGTTCTCGAACCCGCGCTTGGTCTGCGGGATGCTGCTCGTGACCGGGACGGTTCTGCTCCTGACCCGTCTGCGCCCCAACCCGACGGGCCACTTCGGGCCGCTTAAGACGGTCCTCGTGGGCATCGCGCAGTCGATGGCGCTCATCCCCGGCATCTCGCGCTCCGGCTCCACGATTTGCACCGCGATCTACCTCAACGTGGACCGCAAGGAGGCCGCCGACTTCTCCTTCCTGATGTCGCTCCCCGTGATCGTAGGCGCCACGCTGCTCAAGACGCTGGACCTCATGGAGCAGGGGACCGCCCTCGGCGTGCTGCCTCTGGCGCTGGGCACGCTCGTCGCGTTCGTGGCCGGGATCTGGGCCATCAAGGTCGTCATCGCCTTCGTGCAGCGCGGCGACCTCATCTGGTTCGCGGGCTACTGCTACCTCGTCGGAATCCTGGGCCTGATCTTTATCTAGCCTCTGGCGCAGGCCCTCCGGAAACACGCCCAGAGTCTGCCTCAGCCGCGCCGCCAGAGGCCAGCCACGCCTCGTAGTGCGCGAGGTCCGCTCCGGCGCCCTCGCTTCCTTGCTCCACCGCCAGGCGTAGCCACCGCGCAGCCTCCTTGAAGTCCTGTTCGGCGCCTGCATCCTCCGACTGGTAGATCCACCCGAGGGCTTCCGAGGCGTAGACGTTGCCCTCGCGTCCCATCCGCCGGAGTTCTCGAACTGCACCCGCCTTGTCGCCCTCAAACCATTGGCGGTGAAAGACGAGCTTGAACGCCTGCTTCTCGTCACCGAGCTTTGCACGCCACTCCATGACGCGGTATGCTTGCTCACGCGAGGCCTCCGGGTCATCGTACGGTGAAGGACCACAGCCCGAAACGGCCAGGAGCAACACGAGGAGTGCAGCGATACGCATAAGGGGGAAGGGCTAGTCGGCCTCTGGCGCCACGCGAGCGCGTAGGCGCGAGAGAAGGGCGCGCGATGCGCCAGCCGCTCGAGAGCGGGCCTCTGGCGTGCGCGTGGTATCGGCCGCGAGGGAGTCCGCTTCAAACCGTACCAGCGGCGCCTCCGCGCTCCGCGCCTCGCCAGAGGCGAAATCGCCGCGCGCGACGCCAACGGCCACGAGGGCGAGAACCAGAAGAAATGCGAGCCGCACGATGCCAGGAGAGGGGCCCTAAGGTGTCGGCCCCTGACGGCGGGAGCCGAAGCCTCTGGCGAACGGACCCCCGCGTTGTCACGCTCTCGCGACGCAACGGAGCGGTGGCTCACCCGCCAGAGGCGAGAGCCGGACGAGGCGCGTTCGTTCGCGGCCGGTTGGGCCCGGCTCCCGGTGGTCTCGTTGGTCGCCAGAGGCCTCTTGCGGCCCAGCAGGGGCATCTCTCCGAGAAACCGGGCCGTCGGGTTTAGGCCGAAACGGTCTTCCGCCGATACCGCACCGGCAAACATCCCGCACCGCGTCAACACCATGGCCGAATTCCGATTCTCCGGCACCGCCGCCAGCGGCAAGTCCGTCTCGGGCACCGTCTACGCGCCCAACCGCAAGGCGGCGCAGCAGAAGGTGAAGAGCCTGTCTGATAAGCACGCCTTCCAGCTCCAAGAGCTGGAGAAGCGGGCGATGTTTCACTACAAGGTGAAGCACCCGTCCGGCAAGGTCGTCAAGGGCTCGCAGAAGGCGTACGCCGAGGACGAGATCCGCAACGCCCTCGCCCGCATGGGCCTAGAAGTTGTCTCGGTCAACAAGGAGCTCATCAGTCTCAATCGGAAGCCGCCCACGGGCGACGTCATCATGTTCGTCCGCCTCGCGGCGAACCTCCTGATGGAGAAGATGCCCTTCAACGAGGTGATGACGCTGCTGATGTCCGACATCTCGTCGGTCCCGCTCAAGCAGGTGCTGCGCGATATCAACTCCGACCTCAAGAGCGGCATGGAGGCCAAGCAGGCCTTCATGAAGCACGAAGACAAGCTGGGCAAGTTCACCGCCTACATGCTCGGCGTGGCCTCTCAGTCCGGCAACATGGCCGAGATCTACGAGGCCACCGCGCGATTTATGGAGCGCAAGGACGAGTTCCGTAAAAGCGTCAAGAGCGCCCTCATCTCGCCGATGATGACCATCCTGGCGACGATCGCCGTGTTCATCTGGTACGTCTGGTCCATCGTGCCCCAGACGGCCGGCCTGTTCGCCGACTTCGAGAACCTGGAGCTCCCGCCGCTCACCACGTTCTCGCTCGCCATGAGCGCGTTCCTGGACGAGTACATGGGTGTCCTCATCGCAGGGGTGCTCCTCATCGCGGCCGGGCTGTTTGCGTACTTCAGGACGCCGAAGGGGCAGATGCTCATGTCCAAAAACATGATCCGGATCCCGGTCATCGGGAGCCTGCTCCACAAGCTCAACATCGAGGTCTTCAGCCGCGTTTTCGCCATCCTCTACAGCGGATCGGGCGAGAACCTGGAGGTTATCAAGGTGGCCGCCGAAGCCTGCGGCAACCCGTACATGGAGCACCGCATCAAGACCGTCACCATCCCCATGATGATGGGCCAGGGTGCCGACCTGGTGCGCTCGATGGACGCCTCTGGCGTGTTCACGCCGATGGCGCTCTCGCGCTTTAAGACCGGTGCTGAGACCGGCGCGGTGCGCAAGGCTGCCCAGCAGATGGCGGACTACTACGAGCGCGAGACGACGCTCAAGCTCAAGGCTGCCGTCGAGACCATTCAGACGTTCGTGGGCCTCTTCATCGGCCTCATGGTCGCGTTCCTCACCGTCCTCTCGGCTGAGACCGCGATGATCCGCCCGTCCGCCAACGACATGATGGGCATGGGCGGCTGAGCCCGCCACGCCCCCGTTCCGCCTTTCTTCTCCTACCACGTCGTTCGCTATGCCTCCGGCAGCCCTCACCCGAACTCCCCGCTCGCTCGGCGGAGACGGCGCCTCTGGCGGCAGCCCCTCGGCTGTCCCCGGTGCCCCGCAGGTCCAAGACCGCGTCGTGCAGGCGCTGCTCCGGCGCGGGCAGGTCACTGCGGAGCAGGTCACGGACGCCGAGCGCGCTCGGCAGTCCCTGGGGGCTCGGACGCCCCTCTGGCGGGCCCTCGCCGGGACCCGCGGCGTAGACCGCGATCTCGTCTTTGCGCAAGCGGCGGCGACCTACGCCTTCCGCATCGCGCCCGTAGCGGAGCGGGAGCCGGAGGCCGAGTTCGTCAAGACGGTCATGGAGTCGTTCCCGGATGAACTCCGGGAAGAGCTGATCGACCTCCGGGCGGCGCCGTACGCCTACGCTCAGGATCAACCGAGCGGCATCCTCAAGCTGGTCTTTATCACCGAGGACCCGATGCGGCCCGAGCTCCAGAAGGCGGTCAACGCCCTGGAACTCGAACGTTTCGAGCTGTGCTACGCGCCAGCGGGCGCGGTCGACAAGGTCATCGAGGAGGCGTTCCCGCGCAAAAACGAGTACCTGGAGCGCCTCGCTGAGGACTCCGGCGCTGACTTCGACTTTGGTGTCTCGTTCGAGAGCGGCGACAAAAAGCTCGTCGACGAGGACGCGCTCGAAGCCGAGATCGCGCGCTCGTCGCTCGTCAACCTCGCCGAGGCCATCTTTGTCGAGTCCGTCCGCACGGGCGCGAGCGACATCCACATCTGGCCGAATGCCAACCGGCAAACCGAGGTGCACTTCCGCACGGACGGCCGTTTGCAGCACTGGCACACCGAAGACCGCGGCCACCCCGAGGCGCTGCTCTCGGTGATCAAGGACTCCGCCCTTAACGTGGACCGGTTCGAGCGCGACATGGCGCAGGACGGGTTTATCCAGCGCAAGGTGGACGGGACCCTGATCCGCTACCGCGTGAGCATCCTGCCGATTGCGAACGCCAACCCCGAGCTCCGCGCCGAGTCCATCGTTATTCGTGTCCTGGATGACCGGAAGGTGGTCACGGACCTCAGCAAGCTGGGCCTGCTCGAAGGCGCCCTCGCGCAGTTCGACAAGGCGATCCGCCAGCCGGACGGCATGGTGATCCTCACCGGTCCGACGGGCTCGGGTAAGTCCACGACGCTCGTCGCGGCGCTCAGCAACGTCGTCGTCCCCGAGATCAACGTGCTCACGGTCGAGGACCCGGTGGAGTACATCATCCCGGGCGTGCGCCAGATCAAGCTGAGCCACAAGCTCTCGCTGGAAGGCGCCCTCCGCGCGATTCTGCGGCACGACCCCGACGTGGTCATGGTGGGTGAGATGCGTGACAAGGACACCGCCGAGCTGGGCGTGAAGCTCGCGAACACGGGCCACCTCACGTTCTCCACGCTCCACACCAACGACGCGCCCTCGGCGGTCTCGCGACTGTACAAGATGGGCCTGGAGCCCTTCCTGATCGCGTACGCCATCAACCTGATCGTGGCGCAGCGCCTGATCCGTGGCCTCTGCCCGGACTGCAAAAAGGCGAACCCGGACCCGGACCTCATCATGGCCCGCGAGTTGGGCTTCAGCGAGGAGGAGATCGCGTCGACGACGTTTTATGAGCCTAACGCGGGCGGCGCTTGCCCCAACTGCAAGGGACGCGGCTACAAAGGCCGCCGTGCCGTTGCTGAGGCGCTGTACTTCTCGCCCGCCATCCGTCAGGCCATCGTCGAGGCCGGTGACACGATCGACGAGGACGGCATCCGCGAACTCGCGATCAGCGAGGGCATGCTCACGCTTCAGGCCTCGGCCCGCGAACTCGTCAAGCGTGGCGATACGAGCATGAGCGAGATGATGCGCGTCACGGCCGGCGAGCACTAGCAGGGTAGGGGATGCGCGCCTCAGGGGCGCGGGCTGAGCAGATCTGCCGCCAGAGGCCTCGTCCAAACCGGGCCTCTGGCGTTGCTTCCCGCGGCCCCATCTCCACGCCGCCTCTGGCGCCAGATGCTTAGAACAGCGACTGCTGGCGCGATTCCAGCGCGAGAAGCGCGCGCTTGCGGTGCAGCCCGCCCGCGTAGCCCGTCAGCGACCCGTCGGCGCCGATCACGCGGTGGCAGGGAACGACGATCGCCAGGGGGTTCTGCCCGTTCGCCGCGCCGACCGCCTGCGCCGCCAGAGGCTGCCCGAGGGCTTTCGCGAGGTCGCCGTAGGAGCGCGTCTCGCCGTGCGGGATCGCCCGAAGCTGGTCCCAGACCGCGCGCTGGAACGGCGTGGCGGGGACCCGCCCCACACGGCAGGCCTCTGGCGCCAGAGGCAGGTCGAAGGCCACGCGCTCGCCTGCGAAGTAGGCGCCGAGGTGAGCGCGGAGATTCCCAAACGCCGGGTCGTCCCGCCGGGCCTCTGGCGGGGGCGCAGCGTCAAAGGCGAGCGAGGTCAGCGCGGCGCCGTTCGAGAGCGCGAGGAGGTCGCCGAGATGGGTGGGGAGGAGGGCGTAGAGCACGGCGGCAATCTCGCGCGGCAGGTGGGGTGCCGCCAGAGGCCGGCATTGCACGGAGCGGCTCGACCTGGTGAGTCCGCGACCGGCGTCACGAGATCGCCGCGCTCCGCTCGCGATGACACCGGTTGGGGAGGCGAAACAGGTGCGCCTCTGGCGCCAGGAGCTTGCGCGTTCGCCAGAGGCCGGCTTGCTTCCAGTCCCCAGTCCCCAGCGGTCCCCGCCAGAGGCCTAGTCCTGCGTGGCACGGAGGGAGCCGCAGACGAGGAGGCAGAGGCCCGGCACGCTGGCGTCCGTGACGCGGTAGACCGCGTGCGAGCCGTTGCGGCGGGCGCCGACAAGGCCGCCCTCGGCCAGCTTGCGGAGGTGCTTGGACGTGTTCTGGTGGCTCTGCGCCGTCACGTCCGCGAGGTCCTGCACGCTGGCCTCGCCGCGCTCCAGGAGGACGTTGAGGAGGCGCAGCCGCACAGGGTCGCCCATGAGGCGGAAGCGCTCGGCGGCGCTTTCGAGGAGGGAGGCGGGCACGGGGGCGTCCATGAGCGGGAGAATACTGCACGGCGCGCCCAGCGGCGCGCGCGGCGCCAGAGGCCTCTGGCGCGTGTGGCCTCTGGCGCGTGGGACGGTGGTACAACCGAGGAGGCGTGTCTTCTTCGCTCCTTTGCTGTTCAGATGGAACGATGCAACCGTGGGGTTGTATGTTGGGCCAAGCAACCCCACCACCATGCTCGCTGCCGTCTCCCCACTCCCGTGGTACGTCGCCGGTCCTCTGATCGGCCTCCTCGTGCCCATTTTGCTTCTCGTAGGAGGCCGAACCTTCGGTGTCTCCGCCAACCTCCGCCACGCCTGCGCGGCGATCCCGCTGCCGCAAGGGGCCAAGCCATCGTTCCTGCGCTACGACTGGCGTACAACCGGCGCGTGGAATCTCATCTTCGCGCTCGGCATCGGCGTCGGCGGCTTTGTCGGCCTCCGGCTGCTCTCCGACCCGAGCGCGCCTCTGGCGCTGGCGCCCGAGACCGCCGCGGCGCTTGCGGGCATGGGCATCACCGATCTGACGGGCTTCGTGCCGTCGCAGCTCATCTCGTGGAGCGCGCTCGCGACGCCCGCCGGCGCGCTGCTCGTGATCGGCGGCGGCTTCCTCGTGGGCTTCGGCGCGCGGTGGGCGGGTGGCTGCACGAGCGGCCACGCCATCACAGGCCTCGCCACGCTCCAAGTGCCGTCCCTCGTCGCCGTCGGCGGCTTCTTCGCCGGTGGCCTCCTCGTCGTCCACGTTCTCCTCCCGTTTCTCCTCGCACCATGACGCCCCCCGATCCCCGCTGGCGTCACGCCGACGCCCCCGACTCCGCCTCTGGCGGCGTCGCCACCCTCGCGCCAGAAGCCTGCACGGACACGCAGCAGGTGGACCACCGCCCCGGCGATCCCGCCTCTGGCGTGTCGTTCGGCGCCTTTCTCCTCTACGGCCTGCTCGGCGCCGCTTTCGGGCTCGTCCTCGTGCAGAGCCAGGTCGTCTCGTGGTTTCGCATCGTCGAGATGTTCCGCTTCGAGAGCTTCCACATGTACGGCGTGATCGGCTCGGCCGTGGCGACCGCCGCGCTCGGCGTGTGGGCGATCCAGAAGCTTGGTCTCACGACGGCCTCTGGCGAGCCCATCCGCATCGCGCCAAAGGCGTGGGGCGATTCCCGCGTGCCCGGCGCCCGCTACTGGATGGGCGGGACCGTGTTCGGACTGGGCTGGGCGCTGCTCGGCGCGTGCCCCGGCCCGCTCGTCGCCCTCCTCGGCGGAGGCATCAGCGTGATGCTCGTCGCCCTCGTGGCGGCCCTTGCCGGGACGTGGAGCTACGCGCTGCTCCGCGACCGACTCCCCCACTAGTACACTGAATCCGACCGCGCGGCCTCTGGCGGCGCTCCGACCCCGACCGACATGCTGTTCCGACAGATCACCGATTCCAAGCTCGCGCAGTACGCCTACCTCATCGGCTGCCAGCGCACCAAAGAGGCGCTCCTGATCGACCCCGAGCGCGACATCGACCGCTACCTCGCGATCGCGGCCGAGGAGGGCCTGACGATCACGCACGTCGCCGAGACGCACATCCACGCCGACTTCCTCTCGGGCGCCAGAGGCCTCGCCGAGGCAACCGGCGCGCGGCTGTTCCTCTCCGCCGAGGGCGAGGAGGCGGGCTGGGGCTCGTTCTGGGCCAAGGACCGCGAGGACGTGACCTTTCTCCGCGACGGCGACACGTTCCGCGTCGGCAACATCGAGATCACCGCCGTGCATTCGCCCGGCCACACGCCGGAGCACCTGAGCTACCTCGTCACCGACCACGGCGGCGGCGCGTCCACGCCGATGGGGATCGCCTCTGGCGACTTCGTGTTCGTGGGCGACCTCGGTCGGCCGGACCTTTTGGAGAGCGCCGCCGGGCAGGCCGGCGCGCAGGACCCGGCGGCGCGCGCGCTCTACGACTCGGTCCAGCGCTTTCTCGATCTGGACGACGGGCTCCAGGTCTGGCCCGGCCACGGCGCGGGAAGCGCGTGCGGCAAGGCGCTCGGCGCGATTCCGCAGTCGACCGTCGGCTACGAGCGGGCCTACAACGGCTCTATCGACGCGGCCCGACGCGGACAAGAGGCCTTTGTGGACGCGATTCTGGACGCGCAGCCCGAGCCGCCGCTCTACTTCGGCCGCATGAAGCAGCAGAACCGCGACGGCGTCCCGCCTCTGGCGGCGCTGCCCACGCCGCGCGCGCTCTCGCCGCAAGAACTCGCGGACCTCGCGCCAGAGGCCGTCGTGATCGACACGCGCGCCGACCGCTCGGCGTTTATGGCCGCGCACCTGCCCGGCGCGCTATACAGCCCGCTCGGCAAGTCGTTCAACACCGTTGTCGGCTCCTTCGTGACCGACCCCGCGACGCCGCTCGTGCTCGTCGCGCCAGAGGCCCGCATCGAGGAGGCCGTGCGCGATCTGGTCCGCATCGGCTACGACAACGTGCAGGGCTACGCGACCTACGAAACGCTCCAGGCCGCGCTCGACGCCTCTGGCGGCGAGACGATCCCCGAGGTGACGTTCGAGGACGTGGTGAGCCGCGCGCCAGAGGCCGCCGTGCTCGACGTGCGCCGGCTGGCCGAGTTCGGCGCAGGCCACGTGCCGGGCGCGACGAACATCGCGCACACGCGCCTGGCCGGGCGCTTGGGCGATGTCCCCGAGGGCTCGCCGCTCTACGTCCACTGCCAGAGCGGCGTCCGCGCCGCCGTCGCCGCCGCGTTCCTCGCCCGCGAAGGGCGCGACGTGCGCTACGTGGGCGACGGCTTCCCTCACTACCGCGAGATCGCCTCTGGCGCCGTCGAGACCGGCATGCCAGAGGCGCAGACCGCCTGATCCTACCACGCGCCAGAGGCCTCTGGCGCCATCCCCGACCCCGATGAAAGACGCTTTCGTTCAGTTCATGGTCTCGCCCGCCGGCCGCGCCACGCGCGTCGCCGCTGGGCTGGGGCTCCTCGCGCTTGGCCTCTCGCGCCGACCCAAGCCGGGCGGCACGCTCACCGCCGCGCTTGCCCTCGTTCCGCTGGGCGCGGGCGCGTTCGACGTGTGCGCGCTCGGGCCGCTGCTGGGCGCTCCGCTGAGCGGCGCCGAGGCGCGGGCATCTCTCTAACGCCCGAGGCCTCTGGCGGCCTGTGGCCTGTTCTGCGTCGGTTTGCTGTATAGAAGGGCCCCCCGCCTTTCCAACGATGACCGACACGTTTCTCCGCTTTATGGGCTCCGACCGGGGCCGCCTTGCTCGCGTTGCCGCGGGCTCCAGTTTGTTCACGTGGGGCCTTACGGCCCTCGATACGTGGCCGGGCCGAATCGCCGCCCTCGCGGCGCTCGCGCCACTCCTTTCGGGCCTCAGCAACCGCTGCGTGCTCCCGCCGCCTTCCGACGCCCGCTAGGGGCCGCGCTGCCGCCAGAGGCCTCTGGCGCGAGCATCGGAGGGAGGCTCAACCCCTGACGGGCACACGCTGCCCGTCCCGATTCTTTCCATGCTCTACGCACTCCTCGGCGCCGTCGCCATCGGCCTCGTTCTCGGCCTCCTCGGCTCCGGCGGCTCCATCCTCGCCGTCCCGGTTCTCGTCTACCTCGCGGATCAGCCGGAGAAGGTCGCCATCGCGGAGAGCCTCGCGATCGTCGGCGCCATCGCGTCGGTCGGCGCGCTGACGTACGCGCGCCAGGGGCTCGTGGACTGGAAAAGTGTGCTGGGCTTCGGCGTGCCGGGCATTATCGGGACCTACGCGGGGGCGGCGCTCGCGGCGTACGTGCCGGGCGCGGCGCAGCTCGTGCTGTTCGGGATCGTGATGATCGGGGCTGCTGGCGCGATGCTGAAGGGCCGCGCCGGAATGGAGGCGGGGCGCCAGAGGCGCGCGGCGTGGGTGGTGGCGCTGCTGGGCGCGGGCGTCGGCGTGATGACGGGCTTGGTCGGCGTCGGCGGCGGCTTCCTGATCATCCCGGCGCTCGTGCTCCTCGTCGGGCTGGACATGCGCCTCGCGGTCGGCACGAGCCTCTCCATCATCGTGCTCAACAGCGCGACGGGTTTTTTGAAGTACCTCGACGTGCTCCAGGCCTCTGGCGGCGGCGTGGACTGGGGGCTCGTGGGGCTGTTCGCGGCCATCGGCATCGGCGGCTCGCTTGTCGGCGCGAAGATGAGCCAGCGCGTGCCGCAGAAGCAGCTGCGGCGCGGCTTCGCGGTCTTCCTCGTCTGCATGGGCCTCTTTATCCTCGTGCAGGAAGGCCCGCGCGTCTTCGAAGCCGAGGCGGCGCCTCTGGCGGAGACCGCGCAGGCACCCGCGCCAGAGGCCGCTACACTCGCAACGCCAGAGGCCGTCGCGCCAGAGGCCGACCCGATCCTCGGCTCGCTCTCGCCCGCCGAAACGGCGGCGTTTCTCGACGCCACGCCCCAGGCGCAACTCGTGGACGTGCGGACGGGCCTGGAGATCGCCGCCAGCGGCACGCTCCGGGGTGCGAGCACGATCGCGTACGGCCCCGGCTTCGCGGGCCGCGCGGCGTCGGCGCTGGACCCCTCGCGCCCGGTGGTGCTGTACTGCGCCTCTGGCGCCCGCTCTGGCCGCGCGGCGCAGTCGCTTGCAGACGCCGGTTTTTCCGAGGTCTACAACGCCGGGGGATTCTCCTCGCTCGAAACCGCTGGTCTCCCCACGGAATAGGCTCTTTCCATCCAGGCCGCACCGGCCTCTGGCGCCCTGGCGCCGCATCCCCGCACTCCCATGCCCAACTCCGTTTCCCGCCGCGATTTCCTCGCCCGCTTCGCCGCCGCTGGCGCCGTCGTGAGCGCCTCCGGTCTCCTCACCGCCTGCGGTGGGGGAGGCGCGCCCACCACGGCCGCCGCCTGCGAGGGCTACGCCTCGGTCGCGCCCGCGGACCTGCAGATCCGCCAGACGTTCCAGTACGTGGACCAGACGCCCAACGCGGCGCAGAACTGCGCGAACTGCGCGTCCTACATCGCGCCTGCGGGCGAGGGCGCGTGCGGCGGCTGCAAGCTCTTCGCCGGGCCGGTCGTCGCGAACGGCTACTGCACCGGCTGGGCCGCGATGCCGGCGGCGTAATTGCGCCAGAGGACACCAGCCTCCCCGCCGGGTGCCATCGCGAGCGAAGCGCCGCGACCCGATGGCACCGAGCGCCCTCCGCCCTACTCGCCGCGTCGCTCTTCGCGATGACACTCGCCTAACCCGATGCCCGACAAATTCCAGACCGCCGTACTCGACAAGAGCCACGAGAAACCCGTCCTCGTCGACTTCTGGGCGCCGTGGTGCGGCCCGTGCCGCGTGCTCGGGCCGACCATCGAGAAGCTGGCCCGCGAGAGCGGCGGCGCGTGGCGCCTCGTCAAGATCAACACCGACGCGCACCCGGCGCTGAGCCAGCGCTTCGAGATCCGCGGGATTCCCGCCGTCAAGCTGTTCGTCGATGGTGAGGTCGAAGCGGAGTTCACGGGCGCGCTTCCCGAGCCCGAGATCCGCCGCTGGCTCAGCGCTCACCTTCCTTCCTAGCCTCTGGCGCCAGAGGCGCCCCTCACGATGTCCTTCCTCTCCCGCCTCATGGGCGGCTCCAGCAACGCCATGTCCCCCTCCGATTACGTCGCCGATCACGACGCCGACGCGCCGCTCCTCGATGTCCGCACGCCCGGCGAGTACGCCGGCGGCCACCTCAAAGGCTCCGTCAACGTGGACGTGATGGCGCCCGATTTCCAGCAGAAGATCGAGGCGATGAACCTGCCCGCCAGCGGCCCTGTCTACCTCTACTGCCGCTCCGGCAACCGCTCCGGGCAGGCCGCGAAGGCGCTCCAGCAGATGGGCCACGAGGGCGCGACCAACATCGGCGGGTTCGAGCCTCTGGCGAAGGCCGGCGCCGAGGTCGCGTGATGGATCTAGGCGCTCTTCAGCTCACGCAGTCGGCGGCGGCGGTGGCGGTCCTCGCCGCGCTGCTGCTGGCGGAGAGCGCCCACCCGTTTTTCGACTTCTTCCGCCAGAGGCGGACGGAGCGGGGGCGGCACGCGCTCCGCAACCTCGCGCTCGGGCTCGCCAACGGCGCCCTCGTGGCCGTCGTCTTCGCGAGCCTCTGGGTGCTCGCGGCCGATGCGGCCTCCGCCAGAGGCTGGGGGCTCCTCAACCTCGTGCCTCTGGCGCCGTGGCTGCACGCCATGCTCGCGGTCCTGCTGCTCGACGTGTGGACGTACGCGTGGCACCGCGCCAATCACGTCGTCCCGTTCCTCTGGCGCTTTCACCGCGTGCACCACTCGGACGCGCACATGGACGTGACGACGGCGAGCCGCTTCCACACCGGCGAGATCGTGCTCTCGTCCGCGCTCCGCATCCCGCTACTCGTGCTTATCGGCGCGACGGCGTGGGAGCTTGTGCTGTACGAGACGCTGATGTTCGCCGTCGTGCAGTTCCACCACGCCAACATCGGCGTCGGCCCGCGGCTGGACCGGGCGCTGCGCGCCGTCATCGTGACGCCGCACGTCCACAAGGTGCACCACTCGCGGGTGCAGCGCGAGACGGACTCCAACTACAGCGCGCTCTTCTCGTGGTGGGACCGGCTTTTCGGCTCGTTTCGCCTCCGCGAGAGGCCCGAGACCATCGACTTCGGCCTCAACCAGTTCCCGGGCGAGGAGTCCATGGGCTCGCTCCTGCGCATGCCTCTGGCGCCGCACTACGTGGAGGCGGAGGAGGCGCCCGAAGCCTCTGGCGAGGCGGCCGGGCTATGAACACGCTCTGCTTGCGCTCTACCCCAATCGGCGTCATCGCGAGCGAACGCGCGGCGATCTCGTGACGCCGAGCACGGACCCACGAGATCTCCGCTCTGGCGCCCGCGATACTGGGCAGCAGGAGGGGGCCTCTGGCGAGCCACCGCCTCGCCAGAGGCTCCGCGCAGCATGGGAGAGCCCGCGCGGCGTGCGCGCGCGGACCTGGGGCCACAGGCTGCTCTGGGTGGGGTTGCTCGCCGTGGTCGTCTGGCGTTACCTGCCGGACTACCGCCTGCCGGACCTCGGCCCGGCGCCGCCTCTGGCGGGAACGGCGATCAGCGGCGAGGCGGTAGACCTCGGCGCCTACGTCGGGCAGGTCGTCGTGCTCAACGTGTGGGCGACGTGGTGCCCGCCATGCGTGGTGGAGACGCCCGGCTTCGTGGACCTCGCGAACAGCTTCGAAGGCGACGTGCAGTTCGTCGGCCTCGCGGCCGAAGACGACGAGGACGCCGTACGCCGTTTCGGCGCGCGCTACGAGGTGCCGTACCCGCTCGTCATGGTGGGGGCGCTCGACGGGCCGGCGCCAGAGGGCCGCGTGCTACCGACGACGTATGTCATCGACCGCGCCGGCCGCGTGCGGATGCGGCACGAGGGGCTGCTGCTGGAGCCCGCGCTGCGGCCGGTCTTGAAGCGCCTCGCGCGGGAGTGAGGCGCTCTAGCGGAGCCAATGCCGTTAGAACGTCAGCGACGCAACCTCGCCTAGACGAGCGCCGAACCGCGAGGTCACCGCGTCGCTGCCCTCCTCGCGAGAGCAGCCGAAGGGGCGCCAGAGGCCTCTGGCGCCGAAACCTAGGCGGCCTTTCCGCCGCCGCGCACCATGTCGAACGGAAGCGCGACAGCCGAGGCGATGTTGGCGAGGTGGCTACCCATCCGGCCGATCATCCGCGCGCTGAGTGCGAGCACCGTCGCCGCGTTCGGCGTCAGCGACGTGTCCTTCGAGATGTCCTCCAGGAGCGTCGCGACGCGGGCCTTTAGGTCGCGGTTGGTGTTTAGCACGGCGTGGGCGCCAGAGGCGTCGCCGTTGGCGAACGAGCGCTTCGTGGCGTCGAACATCGCGCGGACGTCGTCGCGGATGCCGCGAAGCGTTTGGACGTGCGGCCCCTGGCGCGGGGTGTCGGCGAGGGCCGCAGCCTTGGCGAGGCTTTTCGAGAGATCGCCGCTGCGCTCGGCGTCCTGAATAGCCGAAAGGAGCAGGAGGCTCCACGAGAGGTCATCCTGCGGTGCCACCGCGAGATGCTCCAGAACGGTCCGGCGGACCGTCTTTTCCCCGTCATTCACGATGTCGTCCATCGCGCTGAGGTCCTGCGTGAGCGGCTCGTTGTCGAGCAGGCACGCCGTGGAGGCGTCGAACATCTCCGCGCTTGTCGAGAGCATCTCGCCAATCGTGGCGGTGCCCTGCTGGACGAGGGGAGAGGGAGTGCTGCGGAAGGCGTCGATGAGCCACATAGGAGGTTTGGGTCTGTGTTTCCAATGTTACCGAATTGTTACGGGCTCGTTCCGAGAAGACCAGAATCGCCTCTGGCGAAGCGCACGCGAAGGGTTCGGCGCTACTCCACAAGCCGCTCCGCGCTGAACGCGACGACGGCGTCGTCCTCAATCTGGTACCGGATTTCGATGGGCGAGCAGCACACCTCGCAGTCCTCGACGTAGGTCTGAGAGGCGATGCTGGGGTCCAGCAGCATCGAGATGGGCGCGAGGCAGTAGGGGCAGGAGAAGTCGTGTTCGATCTCGTACACGGGCGGGAGGGGAGGTGGGAGGGACGCCAACCCCCACCTCGCGCTCGCGTTCGCGTAGGGCGCCAGAGGCGCGCGCGGGGCTCTCGCATCGCCCGTAGCTTCTGGCCGCCTCTCCCGCTCCGCTCGTGCCTCAAGACGTCCGCGCCCTTATCGACCGCATCGCCGCCGCCCTCGGCGACGCCGCCACCCCCGAGCGCGTGGAGCACATCGCGCGCGCCGTGTTGCAGGCGGAGCGAAAGGACTCCCCGCCGCGCGCGGCCTCTGGCGCCAGCGCCACCTCGGTGCGAAGCGTCGCCGCGAGCTTCGACGACGGGCCCGCGCCCGACGTTACGCGCTTCGTGGTCACGGCCTACGGCCGCGACACGCCGGGCGTGCTCGCCGCCGTCAGCACTGAGCTGGCCGACATGGGCGTCAACATCCTGGACGTGTCGCAAAAGGTGCTCCAGGGGTACTTCACCATCGTCCTCTTCGCCGACCTCCCCGCCGGCACCGTCGAGTTCGGCACGGTCCGCCAGAGGCTCCAGGCCCGCGGCGAGGCCCTCGGCGCCCGCGTCCTCGCCCAGCACGAGGAGCTGTTCCAGGCGATGCACAGGCCGTGAGTGACGACGGGGACTGGGGACTCGGGAACGGGGACTGGGGGGCGGACCTCGCCTCTGGCGTCGTTGCCGAGCCCAGTGCCTCCGGCGCTGTACGGAGCTACGAGGATTTGCGCGTGTGGAGTGGAGGTGTCGCGCTCGCGGAGGCGGTATACGCCGCAACTCGCACCTTCCCTGAGGACGAGCGCTTCGGGCTCACGTCTCAACTCCGGCGCGCCGCTGTTTCCATCCCGTCCAACATCGCCGAGGGCTGGGGAAGAGGATCACGGGCGGACTACCGCCGGTTCGTGATCGTCGCCAGAGGCTCGCTCTACGAGGTGGAGACGCAACTCCTCCTCTCACACCGGTTCGGTTTTCTGGCGCAAGAGGCGTACGCGGATCTACGGAACCAGACCCAAGCGCTCAGCCGCCAACTCCAGGCGATGGTCCGTTCGCTTTCTGCCAGTCCCCAGTCCCCTTAACCCCAGTCCCCGCACACCGTGCCCCTCTCCCTCCCTGAGATCCTCGAAACCGTCCGCATGACGGAGGCCGACGCCTTTGACATCCGGACCGTCACGCTGGGGATCAGCCTCCGCGGGTGCGCCTCTCGCGACCCCGAGAGCACGCGGCAGAACATCTACGACCGCATCACGCAGACCGCGAAGCACCACGTGGCGGCGGCTCGCGAGATCGAGGAGTTGTACGGTGTGAGCATCGCCAACAAGCGGTGCTCCATCACGCCCGCGGCGATCGCGGCGGACGGGTTCTCGCCCCAGGACTTCGTGCGGCTCGCGAAAACGCTGGACAAGGCCGCGGAGGAGGTCGGCGTGGACTACCTCGCGGGGTTCTCGGCGCTCGTCGAAAAAGGCTTCACGCCGGGCGACCGCGCGCTCATCGAGGCGCTGCCCGAGGCGCTCGCGACAACCAACCGCGTGTGCTCGTCCGTCGCGTGCGGGAGCACCCAGGCCGGCATCAACGCCGACGCGGTCCTGGACGTGGCGCGCATGATCAAAAAGACCGCCCGCCTTACCGGCGAGCGCGATTCCATCGGCTGCGCCAAGTTCGTGGCCTTTTGCAACGCCGTGGGCGACAACCCCTTTGTAGCGGGTGCCTTCCACGGCGTGAGCGAGCCCGGCCACGTCATCAACGTCGGGATCAGCGGGCCGGGCGTGGTTCTGCGCGCCGTGAAAGCGCTCGGCGATACCGCCGACTTCGGCGCGGTCACGGACGCCATCAAGCGGACCGCGTTCAAGATCACGCGCGCCGGCGAACTCATCGGCCGCCGCGTGGCCGAGAAGCTGAGCGAGGCCTCTGGCGAGACCGTCCCGTTCGGCGTGGTCGACATCTCGCTTGCGCCGACGCCCGCCGAGCGCGATTCGGTGGGTGACATCCTGGTCGCGATGGGTCTGGAGTACGCCGGCGCGCCGGGCACGACGGCCGCGCTCGCCATGCTGAACGAAGCCGTCAAGCGCGGCGGGCTGATGGCCGCGCGCCACGTCGGAGGCTTGAGCGGCGCGTTTATGCCGGTGAGCGAGGACCAGGCGATGATCGCGGCGGCCGAGAAGGGCTACCTCACGCTCGAAAAGCTCGAAGCCATGAGCGCGATCTGCTCGGTCGGCCTGGACATGGTGGCGATCCCCGGCGACACGCCCGCCGAGACCATCGCGGGCATCCTCTTCGACGAGTTCGCCATCGGCATGGTCAACGACAAGACGACCGCCGTCCGCATCCTGCCGGTCCACGGCAAGGGCGTGGGCGAGTGGGCGGACTACGGCGGGCTCCTCGGCCGCGCGCCCATCATGCCCGTCTCGCAGCTCTCCAGCGCCGTCTTCGCGCGCCGCGGCGGCCGCATCCCCGCGCCCATCCGCAGCCTGACCAACTAGCCTCTGGCGCCAGAGGCATCCGCGCGGGCACGCCCTTCTCGACCCTGCCATCTATAGACGTGCCGCAGCAAGACCCCGCCGAGACGCCAGCCGCTCCGACCGCGCCAGAGGCCTCGGAACCGGCCGCGCCAGAACCGACCGGGCCGCGCGTGTTCACGATCACAGCGCTGGGCTGGATCGCATTCCTCGGAGGGCCTCTGGCGGGAGGGTTCGCGCTGGCCTACAACGCGAGGCGCTTCGGCCACGCTCGCGAGGCGACGTATGCTGTGGCCGGCGGGATTGTGGCGACGGCGCTCCTGCTCGCGCTGATCCTCCAACTTCCCGAGGCTGTGACAGGCCACTGGGCCTATCGCGGCCTGTTGAGCGGGCTCTGGGCAGTGATCACGGTGGCCGTCGCCGAGAAGACCCAGAGCGAGCGCATGGATGTCCACTTCGCGGCTGGCGGACGCAAGGGCTCTGGGTGGGCAGGTGCAGGGATGGTTGTTTGGGGATTCGCTGTGCTTGTGGCACTCGGAGCGATCGTTTCCTTGGCGATGCCCGTATTCGAGGGGACACCGCACGAGCGCGTAGGCGGCGGGACCGTTTATGCCTCTGGCGACGCGACCGAGGCCGATGCGCGCTACGTCGGCACCGCGCTCCGTCAGTTCGGCTACTTCCCAGATGGAGAGGCCGCGCAGGTTTCCCGTACCCAAGACAGCGCGCGAGTGTCGATGCTGCTGATTCCTGAGATAGAGACGGATACGGTGTTCCTCCAGGAGGTCCACCTCCTCGCAGCCCATCTGCAGCAGGCGCTCCGAGCGCCGGTCGCCATCGTCAACGTTGTGGACGGATTCTCCGGCCGGCGCCAGACCGTCCTCACCGACGTGCTCCCGCCGGAGCTACGGTTCCGGCCTCCGCCCCCTCCGCTCCCTGAGCAGAGCGGACCACCTCCGGCCGCCCCCGCAAGCGGACAGTCTCTGGCGCCAGAGGCATGAGCCTTACACCGTCGCCCCCGTCGGCCAACCGCCAGAGGCCTCGGGCGGCGTGGCTGACGGCGCCACGGCGTTCGTTTCGGGTCGCGCAAGAGGTGCCGCTCGTGATCGAGGTGGAGGATTGGAACCCGTTCTGGAACCACCTGGGCCTGTACGCGAGCGGCCTCGCGGTTCTCTCCCTCGCGGCGTTCGTCTACTTCCGGCTCGACGCGTGGCGGCGCGGGATGGTGCCGCTGGCATCGGGAGAAGACGTGCTGAACGTGGGCGCGCCTCTGGCGGTGATGGCACTCGGCGTGTGGCTGATGCGGCGGCGCGTCTCGCCGGAGGTGATCGAGACCGTGACGGTAGATGCCGAGTGGCTGACCGTCAATCGAGTCCACCGCCAACGGGTGCGCATCCCGCGGCGCTCCATCACAGAGGTTCGGAGCCTCCGCTCACCGGTGACCTCGCGCAACGCCGCGCGCGTCGTCCACGCCAGAGGCGCCCTCGATCTCGGCCCGTTGCGCACGCGCAGCGTCTACACCGTGGACGACGCGCCTGACCGCTTCGTGACGCTTCTCGAACGCGCCCTCGCGCCAGAGGCCTCTGGCGATCTTGAGAGCCCGACCTCCGCCTGATTCATGCGACCGATCGCCTTTTTACTCTCGTTCCTCGGAGCGGCGGCTGTAGCGCAACCCGTCGCCGTGCCCGGCACGCGCGCGAGCCTCACGCCGCCCGAGGGGTTCGCGCCGTCCGAGCGCTTCGCCGGCTTCGAGAGCGGCAGCCTGGGCGCGTCCATCATGGTCGTCGAGATCCCCGAGGCGCCGCTAGAGGAGATCATGGCCGCGTTCACGCCAGAGGCCCTCGCGACGCAGAACATCACCGCAGCCGCGCGCCGCGAGGTGGGCATTGGAGGCGTCACCTCTGTTCTCGTCACCGGGCAGCAGCAGGCCTACGGCGAGACGTTCGACAAGTGGATCCTGGCCACGGGGGACTCACTCGGCGTGGTCATGGTGACGGCGGCGCTCCCCCAGGGGGCCTCTGGCGAGGCACAGCAGGAGATCGAGCGCGCAGTGCTCTCGCTGACGATCGGAGCGGCGCCCGAGGATCTCTTCGAGGGGCTGCCGTTCCGGCTGGACGCGCCAGAGGCGCTCCCGGTCCGCAAGAGGATCGGCGCGTCGCTGCTCCTCGCGCAGGGCTACGGTGAGGCGCAGCCGGCGGGCGCGCCGTTCTACATTGCCGCGCTGGGCGCCGCCCCACTTGGCGACGACATCGCAGGCGCCGCGGTCCAGCGGCTCCGGCAGACGCCAACCGTGCGCGACATCGGCCCGGTCGAGACGCGAGAGCTGGAGGTCGGCGGGATGCCGGGCGTCGAAGCCATCGCGCAAGCCGTCGACGCGGACTCAGGGGAGCCCGTCATGGTTGTGCTCGTGCTCGTGCCCACGGTGGAAAACGGCTACCTCATCATCCAGGCCATGGTCGGCGCCGAGGCCTGGGAGGAGTGGGGCCCCCGCTTCCGAGCGGTCACGGACTCGCTCGTGTGGACGCCGTAGGAGCGCCAGAGGCCCCGTGATCTCGGGAGCCGCCAGAAGCTGCCTGGATGGTAGTCTCGCGCCATGCCCACCCCGACGTTTTTCCGCGCCCCGTCCACGTCTTCCGCCGTGGGACTCGTCCTCGCCAATCTCGTGCCTCTGGCGGGCGTGATCTGGTTCGGGTGGGACCTGTTCGGCATCATGTGGCTCTACTGGGCGGAGAACGCCGTGATCGGCGTGTTCGGGGTGCTGCGGATTATCACCGCCGGTGAGATCCACCACTGGGCGACCGTCACAGGGCGGACGTTCCTGGCCGCGTTCTTCTGCGTCCACTACGGCTTCTTCTGGTTCGTCCACGGCGTCTTTGTCTACGCGCTTTTTGGCGGCGGGCGCGAGTTGGAAGGCGCGGGGATGGCAGCGCTCAGCGGCGTGCCGATCGAGGGGCTCGTGCCGCTCGTCGTCAGCCACGGCGCCTCGTTCGTGATGAACTACCTCGTGGGCGGCGAGAGCCGGAGCACGTCCGGGCCGGCCGAGATGACGAAGCCCTACGGCCGCGTCGTCGTGCTTCACGTCGCCATCCTGGGCGGCGGCTTCTTGCTCGTGGCCGCTGGCGGCGCGGTCTGGGCGCTCGCGCTGTTCATCGTGCTCAAGACCGCCTTGGACCTCGGCATCCACCTCAAGGGCCACCAGATGCGCCTCGCGAAAACGGAGGCCGACGCGTAGCCCACGAGGGGAGGCGCCCCCGGCCTCTGGCGCCAGAGGCCTGCAGCACGCGAAGAGGCCTGCAGCACGCGAAGAGGCCTGCGGCACGCGAAGAGGCCTGCGGCACGCGAAGAGGCCTGCGGCACACGACGCGCGGCACACCCGAAGCGCACGAAAACGCCCGCCCCGGCGCGAGGCCAGAGCGGGCGGAATCTGTCAGAGCGCCAGAGGCCTCTGGCGAGAGGGGCTAGGCCTTCTCGACGCGCGCCATGCGCTTGCCGAAGCGGTACTCGCCTTGGCCGAGAACCTGCCCGGCGAGTTCCTGCGGCACGTCCACGAACGTCGTCCGGTCGGTGATCAGGATCTTGCCAAGCGCGCGGCCGGGGATGTCCGCCGTGCGGGCGACGGTGCTGACCACGTGGCGCGGCTCGACGCCGTTCATGCGGCCGGCAGCCAGCGCGACGCGGACCATGCCGGGCTCGTTGCCGCCGTGGCCGGCTCCGCGGGTGTTGCCCCCGTGGCCGTTCCCGTGGTGCGAGGGGCGGTTGTTGCCGTTCGAGAAGTTGTCGCGGCGCGGGCTGCGGTGACGCTGGCCGCCGATCTCGACGAGTGGCGTCTCGCCCCGGTCCTCACGCGCGATGGCGAAGGCGGCGGCGGCGACCGTCATCGGGTCGTGGCCCTCGGCGACGAGGCGCGTCACGAGCGCGCGGTCGGCGTCGGTCGCGTTCTCGATCTGCTCCTGGACGCGGGCGGCGAGGCGCTCGGCGCGCTTCTCCTCCACCTCGGCGATGCTCGGCAGCGGCGTCGCGGGGATCTCGCGCTTGATAAAGCGCTGGATCCGCTCGATGAGGCCGCGCTCGCCCGGGGTGACGAACGAAAGCGCCGTGCCGGAGCGTCCGGCGCGGCCCGTGCGGCCCACGCGGTGGACGTACGCCTCAATGTCGATGGGCAGGTCCACGTTGAACACGTGCGAGACGTGGTCCACGTCCAGGCCTCTGGCGGCCACGTCCGTGCCGACGAGGATCTTGACCTGGCCGTTGCGGAAGCGGTGCAGCACGTCTGTGCGCTGCGCCTGTGAGAGCTCGCCCGAGATGGGCTCGGCGGCCCAGCCGGCACGGGTCAGCTCGGTCGCGAGCTGCGTCGTGTTGGCGCGCGTCTTGACAAACGCGAGGGCGCTCGTCACGTCCTCCGTTTCCAGGAGGCGGATCATCGCCTGGAGCTTGTCGCGCCAGTGAACGACGTAGCCGCGCTGCTCCACGTCCTGCGCGGTCTTGTCGCCGCCGGTCGTGGTGATGGTCTCCGGGTTGTTGAGGTAGGTGCCCGCGATCTGGCGGATGCGGCCCGGGAGCGTCGCAGAGAGGAGAGCCGTCTGGCGCGACGAAGGCGTCGAGCCGAGGATCGTTTCAAGGTCGTCCGCGAAGCCCATCGAGAGCATCTCGTCGGCCTCGTCCAGCACGACGAACTCGACGCCCGAGAGGTCGATCGCGCGGCGGTCCAAGAGGTCCACCAGGCGTCCGGGTGTGGCAACGACGATGTCGACGCCTTGCTCCAAGCGGCGCGTCTGCTTGTGGTACGCCTGGCCGCCATAGATCGGCAGCGTGCGCATGTTCAGGTTCTTGCCGTAGTTGAACATCGCGGTGGAGACCTGAACGGCCAACTCGCGAGTGGGGCAGAGGACCAGGGCGCGGACCGTGCCGCGCACGTCGCTTTCCGCCAGCTTCTGGAGCAGCGGGAGCGAGAAGGCGGCCGTCTTGCCCGTTCCGGTGCGGGCCTGGCCGATGGCGTCGCGGCCCGTCAGCAGGATGGGAATCAAATCCTCCTGGATGGGGGAGGGGGACTCGTACCCGAGGGCGGCGACGGTCTCCGCGAGTTCAGGGCGGAGGTCGAGATCAGAAAACGTCATAGCGGTGCCCTGTGGGCATAGAGGGTGACGCCAGCGGCCATGGGGCCTCTGGCGAGATACAGAAAGCGAGATCAGGCCGGTTTAGCGGCGGGTCCACGCTCCTGTGCCTCTGTCAAACCGCGTCCGCGTTACTGGACGAAACCTGGGCTGAGCGTTTCCGGCGGGCTCATGCCCACATCAAATCCCGAACGAGACCAAGAAACGAACGCGCGCCCGGCCTCGCGCGAGGGCGCGGTGACGAGCCGTCGAAGATCCGGGGGAGTGTGCCCTGTAGCCGGGCGAGCGACCGAAACGGCCCCATGAAGGCAGGGCCGCTGGCGCCTGCGGCTACAGGTCCGGGCGGAAGGCGCGGACGCCCGCGCGGAACGCCAGCAGCAACGCGAGGGGGATGCCCGCCGCGTGCATCGGCTCCGGCCAGAGCCACCACAGCAGCACGACCGCGAGCGTGGCGACGGCGGCGAGGGCGGCGTAGCCGCGCCAGAGGCCAGAAAGCCCCAGCCGCGCGAGGCCGAACGCGGCGAGGAGGTGCGTGGGCCAGAGCCAGAGGAGTTCGAGGTTGGCCTCGGTCACGCTGTGGTCGCTCGCGAACCACATCAGCAGCAGGACCACGCCGGCCAGCCCCGCGAGGGCGAACAGCACGCCATCGGCGCGGGCGCCCCAGCGGCGGAGGCGGTCCGAGCGGAGGTGGCGGCGCATCCAGAGCGTCGCGCCGAGCGCGATCGCGAGCAGCGCCCAGGCGAGCGCCAGAGGCCAGGGGAACGAGGCCTCTGGCGGCGGCGGGACCCAGAAGACCGTATCGCGCGCGGCCACGAGCGGGCGCCCGTCCACGGTCGCGTCGTCGAAGGCGCGCATGAGGTCGAGCGGGAGGAACGTGGCCTCTCGCGGCGTGGGGACCTCGTCGGCCGGGACGCCGATGCCGAGGTTGGTGCCGAGGTGAAGCCACGGGCTCGCCTCGGTGTAGGCGTTCAGCATGTCGCGGAACGTGCGCGGCTCGCCATCCGGGCCGGGCGCCGGCGGCGCGAGCGCGACGCCAGAGGAGGCCTCGCCAGAGGCCGCGAGCGCGAGGTCCAGCATGTCCACGAGCCGCGTCGAGCAGTTGTCACGCACGAAGTCGTAGCGGTAGGCGCGGTTCTCGGGCTTCGCGTTCTCCTCCAGCGCGGCGTAGAGGTCGCGGACGGTCTGCGGCGAGACGTCCAGCACCTGCTCGATCATCGGGCGCTCGAAAAGCTGGTACTTGTACACCTCGTTCTCGAACGGAGCCGTGTCGAGGATGTAGTCCAGGTGGCCGCGCAGGAAGCGGACGACGAAGCCGGGCTGGTTGAAGTCGAACGTGCCGTAGTTGTACGTCTTGTCGAGGCCTGTGGCCGGGTCCTGGATGCGGAACGCGCTGTGGCCCCAGGCGCTGTAGACCTCCTCGCCGGGCAGCATCGTGAGCAGCGAGACGCGGGCGCTATCGGAGAGCGCCGGGGTGGGGTCGGCCTCTGGCGCGAGCAGCGCGTCGAGGTTGCGGCCGGGCTGGGCGGCGGCGCCAGAGGCGGCCAGCACGAGGAGGAGCAGGAGGCGGGCGAATCGCATAGGGGAAGCTACCCGGCCTAGCTTCGGCTCGCCGTGACCGATCCGTTCGCTTCTGCCCGCTTCTCTGGCCGCTGGCGCCCGTACCAAGCGCGGGTGCTGGCGGAGTTGGACGCGCACTTGGAAGACGAGCGCGTGCACGTCGTCGCGCCGCCGGGCTCGGGCAAAACGCTGGTCGGGCTGGAGGCCGTGGTCCGGATGGGGCGCCCGGCGCTAGTCCTCGCGCCGACGCTCGCGCTGCGCGAGCAGTGGCTGGACCGCTTCCGCGAGCACTACGGGGGAGGGGGGAGTGGCGAGCGGGCAGTGGCCGAGGAGGCCGCGGCCTCTGGCGTGGGGGCCTTTGGCGCGGCACCGCGCGGACACACCAGCGGTGTGTCCCTACGGGAGGGATCGGCCTCTGGCGAGGTTCGCCTCTCGACGGACCTTCTGGCGCCAGAGGCCCTGACGGTCACGACGTACCAGGCGCTCCACGTCGCGCACACGTCCAGCCCCGAGCCTCTGGCAGCGGCGCTGCGCGCGGCGGGGATCGGCACGCTCGTCGTGGACGAGGCGCACCACCTGCGCAACGCGTGGTGGCGCACGCTGGACGAGGTCCGCGAGGCGCTGCCGGGCGTCCACGTCGTCGCGCTGACGGCGACGCCACCGTACGACGTGCCCGCGGCGGAGTGGGGCCGCTACCGCTCCTTCTGCGGCGCGCCCGACGCCGAGATCACGACGCCCGAACTCGTCCGCGCCGGCCACCTCTGCCCGCACCTCGACGCCGTGCACCTCTCGACGCCTCTGGCGGCGGAGCAAGCTGCGCTCGACGTGTTCCACGAGGAGGCCGCGGAGTTCGCGGACGCGTTCGCCAGAGGCCCGTTTATCGACGCGCTCGCGGAGCATCCGTGGATCGCGGCGCCAGAGGCCCACGCCGACGCCATCGCGGACGACGGGCCGGAATGGTTCGTGGCCGCGCTGGGCCTCTTGCGCGAGACCGGGCGCGATGTAGCCGCGCCAGCGGCGGTCCTGGACCTCGCGCCAGAGGACATCCCGCCGCTGCGCATGAGCGTGCTGAGCCGCATTCTGGAGGGCGTCCTCGGGCCACAGGCCGCGGTGTTCGACGCGGCGCTGGGCCCGAAGTCGGTGCGCGAGTTGGGCGCCGAGCTCCGCCGCATGGGCGCGAGGGTGGGCTCGCGCGTGCTCCTGCACCGGCCGCCGGCCGTGCAGAAGGCGCTGGGGCGGAGCGCGTCGAAGATGGAGGCCGTGGCGGAGATCGTGGCGTTCGAGGCAGCGCACCGTGAGAACGAGCTGCGCGCCGTTGTCCTGGCCGACCGCATCCACGAGGAGGCGTGGGCGTCAGGCTACGCCGCGCAGCCGCGCCTGGGCGTCGCGCCGCTGTTCTCGCGCCTTCGCGAACTGGACGCACCCGCGGCGACCGTCGCGGCGCTGACCGGGCAGTTCGCCGCCATCCCGGCCTTCGTGCTTCCCGCGCTGCGGCGCGAACTGGAAGCCTCTGGCGCGAGAGGCCACCTAGGTGACCGCCTGAGCGCCGAGCCTCAGGCGACGGACCGCGAGACGCTCCGCGTCACGCTCGACGGCGCTGGAACGGGCCTCGTCGGGCCGATGACGCGGCTGTTCGCCCGCGGTGAGGTCCGTGTGCTCGTCGGGACCGTCGCGCTGCTGGGCGAGGGGTGGGACTCGCCCCAAGCCAACGTGCTCGTGGCTGCGTCCTACGCGGCCACGTTTGTGCAGACGGGCCAGATGCGCGGGCGCGTGCTCCGCACCGATCCCGCCCAGCCGGACAAGGTCAGCACCGTCTGGCACCTCGCGTGCGTGGAGCCCGGCGCCGAGGACGGCGGCCCGGATCTCGCGACGCTCCGGCGCCGCTTCGCCGCCTTTGCCGGCCCGCGCGATGCCGACCCGCCACGCCTCGAAACGGGCCTCGCGCGCCTGGGCCTCCCATCGCCGCCGTTCGCCTCTGGCGATGTGCGGCAAACCAACGCGCGCACTTACGAGGCCGCCGTCTCGCTCGGCCGCGTGCGGCGCCTCTGGCGCGACGCCGTGGGAGACGAGGCCGACGGGCGGCGCCTCCGGCCCGCGCTCCGCGTTCCGCGCCAGAGGCCTCCCGTCTCGCCGCGCATCCAGATCCGCCAGAGGCCCTGGACGCATCGCTACCCGACGGGCTGGGCCGCTGGCGCCGGAGCCCTCGCCGCGGCGGGCGCCGGCGGTCTCGGCATCGCGCCCGTTCTCGCGATGGCGCTCTGGGCCGGCAGCCTCGGGCTGGGCGGCGTGGCCGCCGTTCTCGCCGTCGTGGAGCGCGTCGGGCGCCAGAGGCACCGCGAGGCCGTGGGCGAGAATGGCCTTCGCCTGGAAGCCGTCGGCGAGGCCGTCCTGAGCGCGCTCCAAACGACGGGCCTCGTGGACGCCAGAGGCGCGGAGGTTGTGGTGGAGCGCGTGGGCGACGCGCTCGACGTGCGGCTGGACGGCGCCGACGTGGCCTCTGGCGAGGTCTTCGCCGCGGCGCTCGCGGACACCATCGGCGAGGCCGGCTCGCCGCGCTACCTGCTGGATTGCGGCGGCGCGTTCGTGCCGGTCCCGGACGTGCTCGGGCGGAAGAAAGCGCTCGCTGAGACGTTTCTGGCCGCGTGGACGGAGCGCGTCGGCCCGGCCTCACTCGTGTTTACGCGCACCCCGGCCGGGCGGCGGCCTCTGGCGGCGGCGCGGGCGCGCGGTGCATGGGGTCTGGGCGAGATCGAACGCGTGCGCCGGTGGGGATGAGGGATGAGGGATGAGGGATGAGGGATGAGGGATGAGGGATGAGGGATGAGGGATGAGGAGGGGCGCCGGCCGTTTTGTTCCGCCAGAGGCCCTGTTCGGCACGCGCTGGTCCGCCCCGTCTCTGGCGCCTCGGCCTCCCGTAGTAGGGGCGTATCGCATACGCCCCCCTTTCAGGATGCCTCCGGGCCTCGCCTCTGGCGCGGTACAAATGCCCCTCACCCTGTCCCTCTCCCGAGGGGAGAGGGGACCTCGCCCGTGGGTTCCAAGAATCCTCTGGCGCCAGAGGCGGGCGCGGGACAGCTTTACCCAGTACCCAGTACCCAGTACCCAGTACCCAGTACCCAGTACCCAGACGCCGACCGCCAGAGGCTCGCACAACCGCGATCTTCCCGTACCCCGTACCCCGTACCCCGTACCCCGTACCGCCCGTGACCCGGAAAGAGAAAGCCCGCCTCGTCCTCGACCGCCTCTCCCAGTACATCCCGCAGCCCGAGACCGAGCTCGACTTCGGGAGCGAGTTCCAGCTCCTGATCGCCGTCATCCTCTCGGCGCAGTGCACGGATAAGCGCGTGAACATGGTCACGCCCGCGCTGTTCGAGGCGTACCCCACGGCCCGGGCCATGGCGGAGGCCGAGGCGGAGGACATCTTCCCGTTTATCGCGTCGGTCTCGTACCCCAACAACAAGGCGAAGGCGCTCGCCAAGACCGCCCGCATGCTGCGCGACGAGTACGGCGGCGAGGTCCCGCGCGAGCACGCCGAGCTCGTCAAGCTCGCGGGCGTGGGGCGCAAAACGGCCAACGTCGTGGTGCAGGTGGCCTTTGGGGAGGCCGCCATCGCGGTGGACACGCACGTCTTCCGCGTTGCCAACCGGATTGGCCTCGTCAAGGACCAGCCGACGCCTCTGGCGGTGGAGAAGGGGCTCCGCCGCGTGCTCCCGCGCGAGGAGTGGGGCGAGGCGCACCACCTGTTCATCCTCCACGGCCGGTACACCTGCGAGGCGCGCGCGCCGAAGTGCGACCGCTGCCCCCTGACGGACCTCTGCGACTACTACGCGAAGCTCCAGGCACTCCCGGATGACGTCCCGGGCCTGGACGCGAAAAAGGGCCGCTACTGGTCCAAGACCACCGGCCGTTACTTCGACGAGCCCGCCACGAAGACCGACCGCTACGGCGTGGAGCAGCTCTGCGAGCCGTCGACGGGCTCAATGAACCTCTTCGACGCCAAGACCGGCCGCACGACTAAGAAAGTCCGCGACTACCGCGTCTGAGCCTCTGGCGCCGTGCGGGCCTCGTTCACGCCAGAGGCCCCTGGCGCAGAGCGCGCGCGATAGGCCGCGAGGTCGCGCGCGTGCCGCTCGCTGCCGAGGCGGGCCGCGCGTTCGAGCCAGTAGGCGGAGCGCTCGTAGTCCTGCTCCACGCCGTCGCCGTCGCGGTACATGTAGGCGAGCATCCCGATGGCGTCCAGGTTGTCCTCGCGGGCGAGGGCCTCGAACTCGTCGGCGACCCCGGCGGTGTCTCCATCGACGAAGCGCTCGAACGCGAGCCGGAACTTCGCGTCCCGGTCCCCGCGCTCGGCTTGCTGCTCCCAGTGGGAGATCCAGTCCTCCTGCGTCCAGTCGCGTTGGGTCTCGCAGCCGCTGGCCACGAGCAAGAAGAGGCAGAACGCGAGGCGCATAGCGGGGTGGGGCAGGAGGGACGCGGGGGATATCGGCACCGCCCGAGCGGAGCTATAGCCTCTGGCGCCAGAAGCCTCCGGCGCGATCTTCCGCGCCCACCGCCGTTTCCGCCCGTGTCTCTGCTCTCCGACTTCAAGTCGTTCGCCCTCCGTGGCAACCTCATCGACCTCGCCATCGGCTTCACCGTCGGCGCCGCGTTCACCACCGTCGCGCAGTCCCTCGTGGACGACCTGTTGATGCCGCCGCTTGGCATCCTGCTCGGGACGACGGACTTCTCGGACTACTACTGGCTGCTCCAGGAAGGCGAGGGCGCGCCGGGGCCGTACGACACCATCCAGGCCGCGCAAGAGGCCGGGGCGGTGACGCTGAACTACGGGGCGTTCCTCACCAACGTGCTCACGTTCCTCATCGTCGCCCTCGCGGTGTTCGTCATCGTTCGGCTCGTGATGCGCGCCAGCCGCGCGGTGCAGGACGAGTTCGGCGAGACCGAGGACGAGAGCACGCCGGAGACGAAGAAGTGCGCCTACTGCCGCGAGGCCGTCCCGTTCAAGGCCAGCCGGTGCTCGCACTGCACCTCGTTCCTGGGCACCGACGGCGGCCCGCTCCAGCCCGACGCCGCGCTCACGCCCGGCCGCCCGCCAGAGGACACAGCTCTCCCAGCCTCTGGCGCATGATGTGGCCTCTGGCGCCAGAGGCGGAGGGGCCTGTGGATACCGGCCCGGGGGCGGTATACACCCAAGGGCATATTGCGAACGACGTTGACACGCAAGAGGGTGCCTCGTAGCCTGGGCGTGTAATCCCGCGCGGTGGCTCCGCTTTTATCACGCCTCGCGCCGCCCATTACTTGTTCTACCGCACTCCCGAACGAATGGGCAAGCTGCAACTCGCTGCGGCGCTCGCTGCTGTTGGGTTCTCGCCATTCCTGGCAAGCTGGCTCTACTACGAGTTCGCAGCGGAGGGGGCCGCGTCCCCGTACGCTCGCGGAAACGCCATGCCGTTCGACAGGGGAAGGTGGCACATGGACTACGAGCACTCTCGTCACTTCATGGTGGACGACCTTCTTCGGACCCACGACTTTCGCGGCTGGACGCGGCCCCAGGTCGAAGCCCTTCTTGGCGAGGCCGATCTAACTCAGACCGGCTTTACAATCCCACTCGGCGAGGACTACCCCGGTCGGGAGTCCATCCCACGGAGGTACTACCTCGATTTTGGAGCCGATCAAGACGGACTGGTGACCGGCGCACGATTCCGGTGCGCCGGTGAGTGCTAGCCGTGCGGTAGAACCCGCCGCTGTAGGCCGACCGGGGGCACGGGCGTTCTTGGCTCGTCCGACCGTCGGTGCCTACTTTCGCTCGTCCACTCGCTGTGCCGTCAGCCCCGGCGGCTAAGCGGCCATCTGTTCTACCGCACGCCCGTCATGCTAGTCAAGGCGCTAGTTCTAGTCGCTCCCGTCGTGGCGGTCGTATGTGGTGTGGTGATCCTAGTGGAAAGATCCAACCTGGAGAGTCCTGGGTTCTTGGAGCAAAGCCAAAGCAAGAGAGCCAAGGTCGCGAAAGCGGTGTTCACCGCGACTGCTGCACTACTGTTTGCGGCCTTCATCTTCGGCTGGTAAGCAGTGCGGAAGTCTCAGCCTGCAAGGCTGGTAGTCCCGTGCGGTAGAACCAAGCGCTGCAGGCCGACAGCACGCCACGCCAGAGGCCTCTGGCGCCTAGCGCCCCAGCTCCGTCGCGCGCCAGAGGTACCAACTCGCCACGCTGCGCCAGGGGCGGAAGGGCTCGCCCGCGGCCTCGAACTGCTTGGGTGTGGGGCGCTCCTCGGCGCCGGTCATCACGCGCAAGCCTTCGCGCAGTCCGAGGTCGCCAGGTGCCCACACGTCGGGCCGGCCGAGCGTGAACAGGAGGAACATCCGCGCCGTCCACACGCCGATGCCCCGCACGGCGACGAGCCGCGCGATCACCTCCTTGTCCGGGAGCGCGGCAAACGCCTCGCGCGAGAGGACCGTGCCCTCCAGGGCCTTTGCCGCCAGGTCCTGCACCGCCGCCGTTTTCGCGCGCGAGAGGCCCGCGCCCCGCAGCGCCTCCGCATCCTGCGCGAGCAGAGCCTGGGGCGTGACCTCGCCCAGGAGCGCCACCACGCGTCCGTGGATGGTGCGCGCAGCGGCTGTCGAGACCTGCTGGCCCGTGATGGCGCGCACGAGCGCCGGGACCGTCTCCATCTCGCGCACGCCGAAGCCCGGCGCCCCAGGCCCGATCTCCTGGATCAGCGCGCCCATGCGCGGGTCAGCGGCGCTCAGGTGCGCCTCGGCTTCGGCGAGGTCGTAGGGGAGGGGAGCGAGCATGAGCGGTAGAGAAGCGGACCCGACGATACGCGTCGTCGCCCGGCCTCTGGCGCCAGAGGCCTTGGGTGGCAGAGCGGCATCCTGGGAGCACCCCCTGAAAAACACGCCTGCGACGGCGGTTTTTCTGTCCCCCTCGGAGAGAGGGACCGTTGACACCGAGCACGTATCTGGGACCGCGTTGGCTCGGGTCTCGCCAGAGGCTGGATCTGAACTGCCCCCCTGATTCAGGGGGACAGCTTTGCGACCAGCGGAGAGCAAAGCAGGGGGTAGCCCCGTGCTACCGCGATGCCCAAGCCTCTGGCGCCAGAGGCGAGCCACCCACTCGCCACTGGCCACTCCCTACTGGCCCGCTATGGCCGGTAGCCGTCGGCGTCGAAGTTGGGCTTGCGCTTCTCGGCGTAGGCCTTTTTGCCTTCCTGACCTTCTTCGGTCATGTAGAAAAGCATCGTGGCGTAGCCCGCGAGCTGCTGCAGCCCCGCGCCTCCGTCCTCGTCGGCGTTGGCGGCGGCCTTGAGCATGCGGATCGCGATGTTGGAGTTCTGCAAGATCTCCCGGCTCCACTGCACGTACTCGCGCTCCAGCTCCGCCAGAGGCACGACCGTGTTGACGAGGCCCATATCGATGGCCTCTTGCGCCGAGTAGTCGCGCGCCAGGAACCAGATCTCACGAGCCTTTTTCTGGCCCACGATCCGCGCGAGGTGCGTCGTCCCGTAGCCCGCGTCGAAGGAGCCGACCTTGGGGCCGGTCTGCATAAAGCGCGCGTTGTCGCTCGCGATGGTGAGGTCGCAGACGACATGGAGCACGTGCCCGCCGCCGACCGCCCAGCCGTTGACGGCCGCGATGACCGGCTTCGGGATCGTGCGGATGCGGGTCTGGAAGTCCAGCACGTTGAGGCGCTGCATGCCTGTGGGGGCGTCGCCCTCCATCTCCACGTAGCCGTGCTCGCCGCGGATGCGCTGGTCGCCACCGGAGCAGAACGCCTTATCGCCGGCGCCGGTGAGCACCACGCAGCCCACACTCGGGTCGTCCCGCGCGTCGTCAATCGCGCGGATCATCTCCGTCACCGTCGTGGGCCGGAACGCGTTGCGCACCTCGGGCCGGTTGATTGTGATCCGCGCGATGCCAGCCGTGTCGGTCTCGGGCGTGCCCTTTTCGTAGACGATGTCCTCGAAGTCCCCCGCGCTTTCCCAGGTGAACGGGCCGGAGATGGACGGGCGGTGGGTGAAGTGGTGCTTGTCGGCCATGAGGACAAAAAAGGAGTGGAAGAAGCGGAGCCTCTGGCGAGTCGGAGACCTCACAGAACGCCAGAGGTCAGTAATGCGTGATTCGAGATGCGTGAGGGCGGAATCGACTACCCCTCACGGATCACGGATCCCGCATCACGGAAACAGCGCGTCGCGGAGCACGTCGGCGATGGCGTGGGGCGCCTGCGCCAGGAGCGCGTGGCCGGCGCCGGGCACGAGGCGGACCCGGAAGGGCCCCTCGCGCGCCATCTCGTCGGCCAGCGCGACGTATTTCGCGTCGTCAGCGCCTGCGACGGCCCAAGCCGGGACGCGGATCCGTGAAAGACCGTCCCAGAGCGGCGCCATCTCGCCCGTGCCCATGTGGCGGAGGCTCCGCGCCAGCGCCAGAGGCGCGTTGTGGCCCAGCCTGTCCAGCACGAGCCTCTGGCGGAGGTCCTCGCCCAACTCGCCCCAGAGGGGAAGGCGGTACCAGCGGTTGAGAAACGCGGGGTAGTCGCGCGCGATCTCGGCGGCGCGCTCGGCGTCCACGTCGCGACGGGCTTCGCGGGCCTCTGGCGAGCGGAGGCCGGGCGAGGCGGAGACGAGCACGAGCGCGCGGACGAGGTCCGGGTGCTTCAGCGCGAGGTGCAGCGCGAGGCGCCCGCCCATCGAGTAGCCCGCGAGGATGGCCGGCGCGTCCAGCATCGCGGCCAGCCGGTCTGCCTCGCGGTCCAGCGTGGCGCCAGAGGCGGCCTCTTGCGTGCCGTGGCCCGCGAGGTCCGGCGCGAGAATGTGCGCGGCCGGTCCGAGGTCCGCCGCGATGGGGTCCCAGTCGGCGCCGCGGCCCATAAAGCCGTGGAGGGCGAGAACGGTGGGGGGCATGGGCCGAAAGGGTGTGGATCGGAAAGGTCGCGCCTCTGGAGCCGCGGCGGACCCCTGGCGCCAGAGGCCGCGTTAGGCTCTCTCTTGCTGCCCCCTTCTGACCATGGCCCTCTCCCGCCGCCAGTTCGTCCGCCGCGCCACCGCCGCCGGCCTCGCCATTCCCTTTGCCGCGCCTCTGGCGCGCGCCGCCTCTCCCGTCCCGGCTGCCTCTGGCGCCAGAGGCCTGGAAGCCGACTATCCGGCCCGCGCCGCCACGTTTACCGACCTCCGCCGCGGCGTGGGATACTTCACCGAGCGTGGCGGGACGATCGGCTACCTCGCGACCGACGACGCGCTCGTGATGGTGGACACGCAGTTCGCCGAGTCGGCGAAGACCGCATATGACGGTCTGGACGAGCGCACGCCGGGCCGCGCGAGCGTGATCGACTTGCTCGTCAACACGCACCACCACGGCGACCACACAAGTGGCAACGGCGTCCTCGCGCCTCTGGCGGCGCGCCACGTGGCGCACGAGGCCGTGCCCGGCTTGCAGCGCGCGGCGGCCGTCCGGAGCGGGTCGCTCGCCTCGCAGGCCTACGCCCGCGAGACCTACAGCCGCGAGTGGAGCACCAACGTGGGCGACGAGACCGTGATGCTGCACTACTTCGGACAGGCGCACACCTGCGGCGACAGCATGGTGCACTTCGTCAACGCCGACGTGGTCCACACCGGCGACCTGGTGTTCAACCGGCTCCCGCCGTACATCGACCTCGGCGCCGGGGCGGATACCGCCAACTGGATGAGCGTGATGGAGCAGGCCCACGCCACGTTCTCCGACGAAACGACCTTCATCTTCGGCCACGGCAACGAGGAGTACGGCGTGACCGGCACGCGCGCCGACCTTCTCGTGATGCGCGACTTCCTAGGCGCCACCCGCGAGTACGTGGAGCGCGGCCTCGCCTCTGGCGAGAGCGTGGAATCCCTGGCCGAGATCGACGCCATCCCCGGCTTCCCGGACCACACCGGGCAGCGGCTGGCGCGGGTGGTCCAGATCATCGCCGAGGAGATGCAGCGCTAGCCTCTGGCGCCAGAGGCACGTTCAGGAAGCGCCCGGCGTTGAGAGGCGGTAGCCTGTCTCCGATGCCCCGCCGCCTTTTCCTCCTCGTGCCGCTCGTCGCGCTCGCCGCCTGCGGCGGCACGCCGCCCGCCGCGCCTCCTCCGCCGCCCGCGCCCGTCCGCCCTCCGCCTCCGGCGCCAGAGGCCTTCGACCTCGCGCCCACGTTCGCCGAGAACGCCGGGCGCCTGCCGTGGCCCGCGACGGGCGTCGTGACCGGCTTTTTCGGGCGCCGCACCGACCCCGACACGGGCACGCTCACCGACGCCGTCGGCATCGACATCGCGACGGCGCCAGAGGACCGCGTGACGGCGACGTTCGCGGGCCGCGTCTCGCGCGTGGGCCAGATGGCCGCCTTTGGCACGTTCGTGATGCTGAAACACCACGGCTGGACAACGGTCTACGGCAACCTCTCGCGCGTGGACGTCGCCTCTGGCGACAGCGTGGCGACGGGCGCGCCGCTCGGCGCCAGCGGCACGCTGGACGAGCGCCGCGGCGCCTCGCTGTTCTTCGCCGTGTTCCAGGACAGCACCGCCGTGGACCCCATGCTGTGGCTCCGCCCGCGCACGCGGCCTCTGGCGCCAGAGGACACCCCGGTGTCACCGCAGGGCCGCTAGACTCCCTCTTCTCCCTCCCCCAGATCGTTGGCCGAGACCGTAGACCGCACCTTTGAGATCGAGAACGCCGAGCCGCTGCTGCTCTTCGGCTTCAACGACCTGTACCTCCGCCGCATCGAGAGCGCGTTCCCCAGCACGCGCATCGTCGCCAGAGGCTCCCGCCTCCACCTCCGCGGGCCCGCCGCCGACCTCGACCAGATCGAGCGCGTCGTGCGCGAGCTCACCGTGGTCCTCAACCGCAACGGCACGCTGACCGAGAACGACGTGGCGACGGTCCTGGACCTCTCCAACGTCAGCGCCGGCGAGCGCCCGCCCAAGAACGCGGACGCGATCCTGTTCACGGCCACGGGCGGAACCGTCAAGGCGAAAACGCCCGGGCAGGGCCAGCTCGTGGAGGCCGCGCGCAGCAACGACATCGTGTTCGCCGTCGGCCCGGCGGGAACGGGCAAGACGTACACGAGCGTGGCGCTGGCCGTGAGCGCGCTCAAGAGCCGCCAGGTCAAAAAGATCGTGCTCTGCCGCCCGGCGGTGGAGGCCGGCGAGAGCCTTGGCTTCCTGCCCGGCGACTTGCGCGACAAGGTGGACCCCTACCTCCGCCCGCTCTACGACGCCCTCGAAGAGATGGTGCCGCGCGAGAAGCTCCGCGGCTACATGGACCAGAACGTCGTCGAGATCGTGCCTCTGGCGTACATGCGCGGGCGCACGCTCAACTCCGCGTTCGTGATTCTGGACGAGGCGCAGAACTCCACGGCCACGCAGATGAAGATGTTCTTGACGCGCATCGGCGCCGGCAGCCGCGCGATTGTCACGGGCGACGTGACGCAGACGGACCTCCCCAGCCGCGCCATGAGCGGTCTCGTGCAGGCCCGCGCGATCCTCGAAGGCGTGGACGGCATCGCGTTTATCGACTTCGACCGCGAGGACGTGGTGCGCCACAAGCTGGTCAAGGACATCATCGCGGCCTACGACCGCGCCGCGGGCGACTGAGCCTCTGGCGACGCGGAGACCTCTCGCGCCAGAGGCCTCCGCGAGTGCGGCATAGCGGGCCGCGACGCGTGGACGCGTTGAGGCCGGACACGTGCGCAGGAGTGCCGCCAGAGGCGATGCGGGCGGAAACCTGTAGGAGTTTGCGCATGCGTAGGTTGGACGCTTCCCGGATGATCTGACGCATGAAGTGCGGAAACCGCCACTTCATGCCGCCCAGCTTCCGCCTTTTGTCCCGATTCCGGACTTCATCCGGCACTCAGTGCCGCTGAAGTACTAGTTATGCGGCACTACAGCCTATGACGGAGCGTTGGCACCGAGAAGGGGGTTCTATAGCGCGACTATTCCGCTAGCCTTATGACGCTCATAGTCGCGAGGAAAATCAAGGGCCGCGCGACTGTTGTCGGTGATACCGGCCTCTCAGCCCCCTCGGTTCTACGCCCTCACCCTTACTGGGGAACAGTAAAGACTGTCATTCTCAAACCTAGCCTGTCTGTCTCCTATGCCAGCTCCGATCTAGCAGCTACTCATAATCTAATTTCTGCAGCCTCCAGGCATGAACAAGCTGAAACTGTAATCAGGCACTTGCTGGCGGGCCATAAAAAACATCGCTCGTCAGACTTCATAGTAACACACCGCCCCCTGTATGAAGAGGGCATTATTGTAGACACGCTCTACCTCATATGCGGTGGAGCCATTCAAGAGTGCGAGACTGCCTGGATTGGGGAACGGGATTGCTTCAACTCGTTCCAAAAGCATTTTCATGCCGCGAGTGACAATGAGCACAGCGCATCAGCAGCAAGGGGGCAATATGCCTATGATCACATACGGAATCTCATGACAGAGGCTATGGAGTCGGTGATCGCAGATCGTGTTGGTACTGTGCGCGGTTTCGCTATCGCCGTTGACTCTCGCCGCAATGGGTACGAGTACACCCCCCGGTCTAGCAACGCAAGCGGGAACATGGAGCCAGTCCGACTAACTGCTGGCGAGTGGACCCCCATCCACCTCGGTAGTGCTGAGACAGGAGCATCGCATATATCGATCCTGTCCACCTTGCTACCTGATCCGCCTGCCGTTGCCATTTATATGCCTCTCATAAAGACCCTTCTGTCTTTCGTGGCTTCACGAGGCTATAACTTTTGGGCTGTTCGCTGCGACAGCCACTCCGATATCAATTCTGTAACGAAGGAATTCTTCGGCTTCGAGTTCAAGGGGGCGTTGTACGAACACGGACGTACCTACATGCTCGATTGATCTCCGTGCCGCATAACCCGCGGCTGCAGGCCGACGCGGGGCTCCAGCGTCCTCGATTCGTGTGGGCATCGGAGTCTACTTTGCCTCGTCCCACCCTCCCTGCGTCAGCCCCGCGCGGCTGAGCCGCAAGCTGTTATGCCGCTTTCAATTCTCGATGCCTGAAAGAACCAAGGATCCAGATCAACGCCAATTCGACATCTTCAGCAAAATGACTGAAGCGAGGATCGGTGTGCTCAAGCAGGTAACGACGCTCAGCACTGGCGCCATCGTCGTGATCACCACTTTCTATCGCGGTGATACTGAGACGACCTCACTTACGGAGACAAGGCTGACCATCGCTCTGGTGGCATTCTTGATTAGTGCCGGAGTCAGCGTGTTTGCAATGTGGGCTCACTCAGTTGGCTACCGATCAGCATCGAGTTCCGACTACTTGTCGAACGGCGATTTCCACAAGACAAACAAAGAGTTCTGGGCAGAAGCAACAGCGTTGGCGATTTTCTTCGGCGGGATAGTCAGCCTAACACTCGCATTCGTCTCAATGCTGTGAGCGGCATAACCCGCGGCTGCACTCCGGCGAGGGGCTCTGCCGTGTTTGCTTCGTTTGGCCGCTGGCGCCAGAGGCGTATCCTCCGCTTTGCACCACCTCCGGCGGTCGTTGCCCTTCGCGGGTGAGCCGCCTTCTGTTACACGGCCTCGTCAACTTGGAGACGATCTACCTCCCGCTCCTAAACGAAGGCACGGACTGCTGGCGCCCTGTCGAGGCGACCAAAGTCGGTCCTGATCACTTTCGGATCGTCTCAGAAAGGCCGGAGGACGAGGAGTGGCCTTACCGCTCTGGCGAAGTCGTCCGCTGCCGCTGGCGCCAGTTTCAGGATGATGAGGGATGGGAGGTTGTCGCCGTCGTACCGCCGGCCGTGTAACCCGCGGCTGCAGGCCGACGCGGGGCGCCAGCGTCCTCGATTCGTGCGGGCATCGGCGTCTACATTGCCTCGTCCCACCCTCACGGCGTCAGCCCCGCGCGGCTGAACCGCAAACTGTTATGCTGCTCGCGCACCCTAGAGCCTGATGTTCAATCCTGGAGACATTATCAGCGAACGCTACCACGTCGAAGCGGAGTTGGGCAGAGGCGGCATGGGAGCAGTATTCCGTGTTACCGACGCCACAACTGGTGTGGACTTGGCTCTAAAATGCTGTCTGGCTACCGAGGATCAGCTACTTCGCCGCTTCGCTCGTGAAGTGAGAGCCATGCAAAGCATTAGCCACAGGCATGTTATGCCCGTGATCGATGCGGATACCGAGCACGCTCCTCCCTACTTCACTATGCCGCTCGCCGTTGGCTCCCTGATGGATGAAGTGACCAACGGGTTGAGTGAAGACGAGGCCCTGTTAGCATTTCAGGACGTGTGCAAAGGTATACAGGCTCTCCACAACTCAGGCATGACGCACCGCGACATCAAGCCTGCCAACGCCATGCGAATGGGAGACGGACGCGTAGTTGTATCTGACATGGGACTCGTCCGAATTGACCCGCGCGAGACTACTACCCTGACGCACACTCTGGATGTATTAGGCACTCAGCTTTACATGGCCCCTGAGCAGTGGCAAGCGGGCGGGAGTCGCTCTTCTGATGAGAGAACTGATGTATTCCAACTTGGGAAAACGCTTTACCACATTATCAGTGGCGAGTACCCCGCACTCGTCGATCCGGGCCGTCTCCCAGTAGGCTTGTCGTACATAGTAGATCGTTCTATCCAGAACCTTCCAGATCGGCGCTATCAGTCCGTCGGGGCGCTGATGGACGCAATCAACAACTACCAGGACTCCAGAAATCCGGATACGAACCCGCTTGCGGCCTTCCAGGCCGCTCTGGATGAGGCTACGGCGCTTGCAGCTCAGGGTCAGTACCGAGAAGAGAACCTAGACGACCTTCTGGCGGCGGTCCTTCGCTTTCGAGCGAACTCCGATGACTTGATCAGTCAGTTTGAGCTTTTGCCTGACCCTATCCTTTCGGCGGTTTCAATCAGACGCCCTGACAGGCTTCGTGAGGTTCTGGACGCCTACACCAACGCGCTGGCAGATGTAGTGAGTGGTTACAACTACGCCCACGCGGAGCTTGTCGGACGAAAAGCAAGGATCATCTTCAACTCCGCTAAAGACCCACAGACTAAAGCTGCTGCGTTGAAGCCCCTCCTGGCTGCCGCCGTGATCCTCCACCGCTTCGCGGCGCTGGACATGTTCGACGAGATGCTAACTTCAGTGCGTACTCCCGACTTGGCCCTAGCCGTTGCGGACATGTTGAGAGAGGAGATGGGCTACTATTCGCAGATAGCAGACCGAGTGCCGAGGGAGAAGCTTGACCCCGCAATCCGACCCGTATTTGACGCTGCCGTTTGAGCAGCATAACCCACGGCTGCACGCCGACGAAGGGCGTAAGCGTCCTCGCGCTGTCCGACCGTTGGCGTCTCCTGCGCTCTGAACCACCGCCAGCGGTCGTTGCCCTTCGCGGGTGAGCCGCAAACTGTTATACCGCCTCACCCCTCGGCTATTAAGAGGTTCGATCCCAGACTCGCGCTGTTGGTGTGCGGCAGCGCTCTGTTGGTAGGGTCGCTGTTCCTACCCGTGACTCTGGACCCCGTTGGAGGCCAGCCCCGGAAGTACTCGTTCGCTTTCCTCTTCCTCTACGGCCTGTTCATTCGAACCGGGGAGTTCTCGTTGCTGAAGCTCGTCCTCCTCGCCTCTGGCGTGAGTTCTGCCGCGCTCGTCGCGGCGCCCTTCTTCGTTTGGAGGTCGCAGTCGAAGGGGCGGCTGCTCTGGTTCTGCGTAGCCCTAGCGGCGCTCACCGCGACCGTCAGCGTAGCGCTGTTGATGCGGGCGGAGACGCTGTTCTCTGGCTACTACGTGCTGCTTCTCGGTTTGCTCGTCACTGCGATTGCGTGCGGCTTGCTATGGCGGCGCGCTCTGTCGGCGGCGGTATAACCCGCGCTTGCAGTCCGACAGCACGCCCCGACTCCCTGCCTTCGCCAGAGGCCTCTGGCGGAGGGCCAGCGCTTACGGCGCGGTGCCGTACGTCTGGCGGTGGAGCGCGGCGGCCTGCACCACCCAGCCCTCACGCCGGATGCGGTCGGCGAAAAAGTCGATGTGTGCGCCGACGCGGTCGATGTCCTCGTCGGTAAAGAGCGCGATCTGGCGGTACGTCGTGATGCCGATCTCGGCGAGCTGGCTCTCGATGGCCGGGCCGATGCCAGAGATGCGCTTGAGGTCGTCGTAGGCCGGGGAGGCGGCGCGCTCCTCCTCTGGCGGCAGTGGGAGCGGCGCGGGCAACGGGAGGTCGTCGGAGAACGTCGCCTCGGCGGGGCCGTCGCCGGAGTCGTCCGGCAGAGCAGCGCCGGCGTCATCGTTCGGAGTGCCCCCGGCTTGGGCGTCGTCGAGAGGGCTGTCGTCGGGCAACGGCGCGTCGGGCTCCTCGCCCTCGAACGCGTACGGCACTGGGTCGAGGTCGGAGACCGGCTCGTCGGTCTCGAAGACCTCTGGCGCCAGAGGCGCGGGGTCGGGGCCTGTCGCGGCACGCGCGGGCGGCGGAATGGGGTCGAGCACGGGCTCGCGCTGCATCAGCGGGAGGTCCCCGGCCTCTGGCGCGGCGGGGCGCGTGGCGAGTTCGGCCTCCAGCGACTGGATCACGGCGTGCGAGCGCTCCACCTCGCGTTCCGCCTCCGAGCAGTCCGCGTCGGCCGGTGCGGAGCGGCCCCAGAGGAGCCAGCCCGTGAGGAGCCCGAGCAGCGCGGCGGCGATCAGGCAGAGCACGATCTCAGCGATCAGGTACGTCATGGGGTAGAGGGCGGCCGTTAGCGGCGGCGGAGAAGCTTGAAGACGACGCGGCGGTTCTGGGCGCGGCCCGCCTCCGTGCTGTTGCTGGCGATGGGCGTGGACTCGCCGTAGCCCGCCGCCAGGAGTTGATCGGGCGTGACGCCGGCGTCCACGAGGACGCGCTTGGCGGCGCGGGCGCGCGCCTCGCTGAGGCGCTGGTTGGGGCGCGTCGGCCCCTCGCTGTCGGTGTGGGCCTGGAGCTCGATGGCGATCTCGGGCTGCGCCTTGAGCGCGTCGGCGGCGCGGCGGAGGACCTCGGCCGAGCCCGGCGTGAGGCGGTCCGTCCCGGCCTCGAAGGTGACGGCCCCGCGCCCGAGCCTCTGACGGAGCACGCGCTCCAGCGCCTGCGCGTCGGCGTCCTGAGAGAGCGCGTTCTGGACCTCTACCTGCCCCGAGGGCGCGGCTTCTGGCGCGGGCCGTTCGGCGGCGGGCTCGGGCGTCGCGTCCGTTTCCGCTCCAGGCGTCTCGCCAGAGGCCACGTCGGGCTGGGCCTCTGGCGCGGGAGCCGTACCGGCGAGGGCGAGGCGGTTGTCGACCGCGCGAGGCGAGACGACGCTGGTGACGCGGCTTTCGACGTTGCGGCGCGAGCCCTCTCCATCGACCGTGCCCGTGAGGACGAGAGCGCCCGAGGCATCGACCGAGAGGCCGGGGTTCTGGACGGTTTTGAGGCGCGAGAGCGCGGAGGCCACGTCGCCGGCCCAGTCGCCGGGCGCGGTGCTGTCCAGTGTGAGCCCATCGCGGATGCGGCGGTCCGGGAAGGCCATCTGCGCGGCGCCCATCAGGCGGTCCCGCGTGGCGCTGTCCGGCACGGCACCGCGCAGCGCAAGGGCGCCGCTCGCCAGAGGCGTCAGCGCGAACGGCCCGTCCAGGGCCACGTCGGGCAGCGGCGCCAGAGGCCCGGCAACGGTCGCGGTGCGGACGCCTTCGATGCCCCGCACGCGCTCGGCGACCCGCTCCGCGAGCGCGGGGTCCTCGGCGCGGACGGTGACATCCCGCCCGGAAAAAGCGAGTTCGGCGGCGCCCCGGTACTCGGACGCGCTGAGCACTGCGCGCGTGCGCGCCTCCACGTCGGCCTCAATGGCGGACGCGTGCCGGGACACGCAGATCACACACAGCACGAGAAAGGCGAGCAGGCTCAGAAGCCAGAGGGCGGGGCGCGGCATACGGTGGGGAAGGGGCGGCGGGAGGGGTGCCGGGGCGCGGGTGGGTTCAACCGGCGCAGCGTACTCGCGGTGGTGCGCTTTGGTCGCGCAGAATGTCGCAATCCCGTGTCCCTCGCCAGAGGCAAAGCGAGACGGAACGTCCGGAGACGCGCACCGTCTACGCCCCATGCACGTCCTCCTCAACGCTCACGCTGGCGGTGACGCCGACATCGCGCGGCAGGCCATCCGGCTCCACCCGGACGCCACACTTATTGAAGCCGAGGACCTGGCGGAAGCCGCCGAGACGGCCGCCCGAGCCGGCGCGGACGTCGTCGTGGCCGCTGGCGGCGACGGGACCGTCCACGCCGTCGCCAACGGGCTCATGCGCGTCGGGTCCTCTGGCGCGGACCGGCCGGCCTTTGGCGTGCTCCCGATGGGCACCGGCAACGACTTCGCGCGGACGCTCGCGATGCCGCTGGACCTGCTCACGGCCAACCAACTCGACCTGCTGGCCACTGGCGAGCGGCGCACGATGGACCTCATCCACGTCGGCTGCACGAGCGAGGGCGAGTGCTACGCCGTCAACGCGTGCTCCGGCGGCTTTACGGGCCAGATCGACGAGGAGGTAACGCCCGAGCTCAAAGCCGCGTGGGGACCTCTGGCGTACACCATCGGCACGCTCAAGGCACTGCCCGAGATGGAGCACTACCGCACGACCGTCGCCTGGGACGACGAGGAGCCCGAGGACGTGCGCGCCTTCAACGTGCTCGTCGCCAACGGGCGGACCATCGGCGGAGGCACGCCCGTGGCGCCGCACGCCAACCCCGAGGACGGTTTGCTGGACATCGTCGTGGTGCGCGAGGGCGGCGCGCTGGACATCGCGCGGCTGACGGCCAAGGCCTACGCGACGGCGGACTACACCGAAGACGACAAGATCATCCACCGCCGCGTGCGCCGCGTCACCGTCGCCTCCGAGCCCGGCATGCTGTTCAACGTGGACGGCGAGGCGCACACGCGCGAGCCGGTCACGTTCGAGGTCGTGCCCGGCGCGCTCCGCGTCGTCGTGGGGCCGGACTACACGGCCCGCCCGGCGTAGGCGCCAGAGGCCTCTGGCGATGGCGGGACCCACGCCCGCGGCGTAACCTCTGGCGCCCGACCCCGTCCGAGAGGCCATGACCGAATCCGCCGCCCGCAAGCAAGCCAAGCGCGAAGCCGCGTTCTACCGCAACCTCGCGTCCTACGTGCTGGTCAACGCCTTCCTCGTCGCGTTGAACCTGCTGACCTCGCCCGGCAACTTCTGGGCGGTCTGGCCGCTGCTGGGCTGGGGCATCGGCATCGTGAGCCAGGCGTTCGGCGTGTTCGGAAACCGAGCCTCTGGCGGCTGGCAGGAGCGCCGCGTGCAGGAACTGATGGCCGCCGAGACCAGCGAGGCCCGCCTCCGCGAGCTGTTGGACGAAAGCCTGGACGAGCGCGCGATCCCGGCCGGCGCGCCGCAGGACACGGCGCGGCTCCAGCGCCGCATCGAGCACCTCGAGGCCATCGTGACCAGCCGCGACTGGGACGAGATCCGCCGCGATCCTCCCGAGAGCGCCGTCACGCCAGAGGCCTCCGCCGCGCCACGGCCGCCCGCGCCAGAGGCGCCTCTGGCGGGCACGCCCCCGCTGGCGGACCTCTTGGACGACGAGTCGCCCGAGGACG
>NZ_MQWB01000001.1:249481-281883 GCF_002257665.1 Rubricoccus marinus
CGCGATGCGGCAGGCGGGCGTCCGCTCGGTCCGCACGGGCCTGTTGCCGGACGCCGTGATCGCCGCCGCCGATCGGCTTGGCATCGCCGTCGCGCAGGAACTCCCATTTGCTGACCTCCCGGCCGAGCGGCTGCTCGCGGCGTTGCCCGAGGCGGAGCGGCTTCTGGCAGAGGCGCTGGCCCTCGCCGGACGCCACCCCTCGGCCCGCCTCTTCATCCTCGCCAGAGGCGTCGACACCAGCGACCCGCGCGCGCGGCCGTACTTCGAGCGGCTGACCGCGCTCGCGCGCGAGCGCGGCCCCGAGGGCACCCGCACGGCCTACCTCACCCGCTTCGTCGACGACGACCGCGCGGCCCAAACCGTGGACCTCGTTCTGCTCGACGCCAGAGGCATGGACCCCCTGGCGCTGATGCGCCGCTGGCGCGCGCGCCACGAGACGCCCGTCGGGCTGGGCGCATGGGGCATGGGCGTCGTGCCCGGGCGCGAGGGCGGCTGGCGCCGCGCCGGGACCGAGGCGCACCAGGGCCGAACGGCCGAGCGCACGCTGGACGCGTTCCTGAACATGGACGCGCCGCCAGAGGTCGCCTTCCTCTCACGCTGGCGCGACCGCGAGGAGCGCGGCGCCCGCGCCGAGGTCGCCGGCCTCCGCTACGGCCTCCAGGACGCCGAGGGCCTCCGCCGCCCCGCAATGGAGGTCGCCTCTGGCGTGTTCACCGGCCGCCAGCGCGTGTTCGCGTTCGACGCCGGCGCGCCCGCGCGCGCCAGAGGCTCGGGGCTTCTCGTGCTGTTGGGCTGGACGCTCGCGCTCGGCCTGGGCACGCTGCTCGCGGTCTCGCCGCGGCTGGGCGGCTTGGTGCCGCAGTACTTTGGGCGGCGGGACCTCTACCGCGAGGCGATCCAGAAGGGCTACGGGCTTTCCGGCGCCGTCACGGTCGGGCTCGCGACGTTCCTCGCGCTCGCCGTCGGCCTCGTTCTCGCGACGGTTCTCCGCGCCTTTGGCGCGACCGACGCGCTGGCCGTCGCCACCTCGGGCTGGGAGGCCGACGCGCAAAGCCGGCTGGTGAGCCTGGTCGGATCGCCGGCGTTGCTGGGCGCCCTGCTGGCGGTCCTGTACAGCGCGTGGCTGCTGTTCAACGTGGTCTGGGTGGGCACGCTCGCGGGGCGCCGCCGCCGGATGCGGACCGTGCAGGCGCTCTCGCTCGTCGTCTGGACGCGGTGGCCGTGGCTGCTCCTGCTCATCGGCGCGATGGCCGTGGCGTCGCTGCCCGGCGCCGCCTCTGGCCCCTGGGCGGCAACGCTTCTCGTGCTCGCGCTCGTCGTGGAGACCATCGCGGCCTACCGCACGATGGTGGACCTCACGTACGTCGGCGCGGTCTCGGCCGCGCGCGCGCTGGGCCTCGGCTTCGCGGTGCCGTTCCTGCTGATCCTGGCCGGCTCCGTCGTGTTCCTCGTCAGCGCAGGCGCCGAGATCGGCTTTCTCTGGCACCTCGCGGTGCGCTCCTAGGCTCGGGCGCCAGAGGCCTCTGGCGCGGCGCCCGGCGAAGCCTGTGTTCGGTCTCCAGTCGCGCGGGCACATGGCGAGCCGTGCGGGGTACGTACCGTACTTTCGGCCCCCTTCCCACCCGCTCCCGTGTCCGCCTCCCACAAACCCCAGCCCATCGGCAACGTGCTGGGCGCGCTGTTCCAGGACCGCGGGTACCGCCAGAAGATCGACGAGTCCCGCGCCGTGGACGCGTGGCCGCGCGTGGCCGTGGCCGGCGCCGTCCGGGCGACCGAGAGCGCGTGGATGCGCGAGGGCGTGCTGACGGTCAAGCTCCGCAGCTCGGCGTGGCGCCATACGCTTCACCTCCAGCGCGAGCAGTGGCGGCAGAAGATCAACGAGCACCTCGGCCGCGAGGTCGTGCGCGAGATCGTCTTCCGGTAGCGCCAGAGGCCCTTCCGCCGCTCGCCTCTGGCGAGAGCCGCCCATGACGCCGATCCGTCTCCGCCAACTCGGCCAGTACGACGCCAGCTTCGAGGCCTCGGTCGACGCCGATGGCATCTGGCGCGTCGACGGCGGCAGCTACGTCACGCGCGGCGTGCGCGAGGGGCGTCTCTCCAGCGCAGAGCACGCCGCGATCGGGGCGCTCGCCGCGGCGGTCGCGATGCGCGAGACGCACGCCATCCCCGAGGACGCCAGAGGCTTTACGTCCACGCTGGACGTGGGCGGCGACACGCTGGAGTGGTGGGGGCCGCCGCCGACGCCCGCGCTCCGTGCGCTCGCCAACGCGCTGGCCGGTCTCGGCGCCTGAGCGTCCGGCGGCTCCACCGAGCCCGGCGTCTATTCGGGTGCGCCTCTGGCGCCAGAAGCTTGGGACGGCGATACTTGGGCACCCCACCCCGCCGCCCATGTCCGCCGACCTCTCCACGACGTTGCTCCGCCAGAGGCGCTCGCTGGAGATCGTCTCCGAGGCGTACGACGTGCCTCTGGCGGAGCGCGAGGCGTTCCTCCGCGAGGCCTGCGGCGAGGACGCCGCGTTGCGCCGCGCCGTGGACGCGCTCCTGGCCGTGGACGAGCAGTCCGACGCCTTTCTCGACGGCGGGATGCTCGGCGTGCTGGACGCCAACCCGCCGCCCGCCGAGGACGTGGGCGGCTACCGCGTGATCGGCGAGCTCGGCCGCGGCGGCATGGGCGTGGTCTACGCCGCCGAGCGCGCCGACGGCACCTTCGAGAAAACCGTCGCGCTCAAGCTCGTGCAGGCCGCCAAAGCCTCGCCCGAGACCGTCCGCCGCTTTGAGCGCGAGCGCCGCGTGCTCGCGCGGCTGGACCACCCCGGCATCGCGCGGCTGCTCGACGGCGGCCTCACGCCCGACGGCCGCCCGTACTTCATCATGGAGCGCGTGGACGGCCAGCCGCTCACCACCTACGCCGACGCCAGAGGCCTGGACCTCACCGCCCGCCTCCGCCTCTTCCTCGACGTGTGCGACGCCGTCGCGAGCGCGCACCGCCTCCTCATCGTCCACCGGGACCTCAAGCCGAGCAACATCCTCGTGGCCTCTGGCGAGAGCCAGGACGGGAGAGACGAAGAGAACGGTCCGGCCTCTGGCGCCAGAGGCGGGGCAGGCGCGCCCAGCCCTCAGAACCCGGCGGCCCCTGCTTCCGGCGCCGACGGCGCCCCTCGCGTCAAACTCCTCGACTTCGGCATCGCGAAGGCGTTGGACGAGGACGACGAGGACGTGCTGACCCGCACCGGCGGCGCGCTCACGCCGGCCTACGCCGCGCCGGAACAGGTGGGCGGCGAGCCCATCACGGCCTCGACGGATGTGTACGCGCTGGGCGTGATCCTCTACGAGTTGCTGGTCGGGCGGCGGCCGTACTCGTTCCCCAACGCGGCCCCTGCTGAGGTGGCGCGCATCGTGCGCGAGGCCGAGCCGACGCGCCCGAGCGACGCCGCTTCGGAGCGCGGCGCGGACCGCGCGCCAGAGGCCTCTGGCGTGCATGCGGGGGCGACGCCCGCCCGCCTCCGCGGCGACCTCGACGCTATCGTCCTGACCGCGCTCCGCAAGGAGCCCGAGCGCCGCTACGCGTCGGCCGCGGCACTCGCCGACGACCTCCGCCGCTATCTGGACGGCCGGCCGGTAACGGCCCGTGGGGACGCGCTGAGCTACCGCGCCTCGCGGTTCGTGCGGCGGCACCGGCTCGCCGTGGGAGCCGGGGGCGCGCTCGTGCTCGCGCTCCTCGTGGGCGTGGGCGCAGTCCTCTGGCAGGCGCGCGAGACGGCGCGGGAGGCCACGCGCGCGAACGTGACGCTGGAGTACGTGCTGGGCATGTTCGAGGCCGTGGACCCGGTCGCGCTGGAGGGCGGGGACCTCACGCCAGAGGCCCTCCTCGCTCCAGGGCTCCGCCGCGCGGCCGCGCTCGACGGCCAGCCGCTCGTCCAGGCGTCGCTGCTCGAAGGGCTCGGACGCCTCGGCGTCAGCCTGGGCCTGTTCACCACCGCCGATTCCGTGCTCCAGCGCGCCGTCGCGCTCCGCCGCGCCGAGCAGGGCCGCGCGCACCCGGACATCGGGCTGCCGCTTACGCTCCTCACGCGCTCGCGCACCGCCGAAGGCCGCTACGAGGAGGCCCGCGCCGCGGGCGAAGAAGCCGTCCGGCTCCTGGCCTCTGGCGGGCGCCCGGGTGCACTCGCCGAGGCGCAGGTGTACCTCGCCGAGGTGCTCTACCGCGAGCGCGAGGACGACGCCGCGAAGGCGCTCTACCGCGCCGCCGCGGGCGCTGGCGCACCTCCCGCTACGACCGTGCAGGCGCTGCTCGGCTTGGCCGTTTTGCTCGACGAAGCCGACAGCCTGGACGCCGCGCTCCCGCTGTTCCGCCGCGCCACCGCGCTCGCGCAAGAGGCCTTCGGCCCCACCGATCCCCGCACCGCCGACGCGTTCTACGCCCACGCCGAAACCGTCGCCCGGACCGAGAACGCCGAGCAGGCGCGCACCCTCCACGAGCGGGCGCTGGCCATCTACGAGCGGGCCTACGGACGCGGCGACTACCGCACGGCGCAAAGCCTGTACACCCTCGCCGTTTTCCACGACTCGCGCGATCCGCAAGAGGCCGAGCGCTACTACCGCGCCGCGCTCCGCGCCTACGAGGCCTCCACGCTGGACGAGGACCACCTCTGGCGCGAGTACGCCCGCGTCGGGCTGGGAGGCCTGCTCCTGCGGACCGACCGCCCGGCGGAGGCGCTGCCGCTGGTCAGCGCCGGCGCCGAGGCGTTCGCCACCGATCTCGGCGCAGACGACCCCCGCACGCTCTCGGCCCGCGCGCAACGCGCCGCGGCGCTGATCGCGACGGGCCGGGAAGGTGAGGGCATCCGCCTCTTGCGCGAGGTCGACGCCGTGCTCGCGGCGTCGGAGCCCGCAGGAGCGTTCCGCCTCCGCGTGCTGGAGCGCCTCGAAGCCGCCCTCGCCGCGACGGGCCGCACGCCAGAGGCCCGCGCCGTGGCCACCCGCCGCGCGTCGCTGGGCGGAGCGTAGGGGCGCCCGGGCCTCTCGCGGGCCGCGCATAAAAACGGGCCGCCCCACAACGGTGGAGCGGCCCGGCGCCAGAGGCGGGTTGGGGGCCTTAGAACTCGGAGACGAGGCCGCCGGGGATCCGCTCCCACTGAGCGTCTTCGGGCGCTTCCACGATCTTCGTGGACGTGCCGATCAGCCGCTCCAGCAAGCCGATCTCCATGAACGGCGGCGGCGGGGGCGGTGGGCACCGCTTGAACATGCGTCCCGCGATGGCCGTCACGCCGCTGCCTGGAGGCGGCTCGCTGCAGCGGGGCCCGCCGGTGGGCGCCAGGGCCTCTTGCGTTTTGAGGTCCATCGCGTCGTAGCCGACGCGCGTGAGCGCCTCGCCGATGAGGTACGCCTCGCCCACGCTGAGCTCTACGGTTTCGCCGTTGATGCGGAGCAACACGGCTTCGCCAGCGGCGCGCACCGCCGCGTTTTCGGTCACGAGGAACGCGTCGTCGCCGCCTTTCTGGGAGACGAGGGTGATCGGCGCGTCGGCGCCGGCGGAGGGCTGGGGCGCTCCGGCGTCGCACGCGGCGAGCGAGAGGGAGAGGAGGAAAACAGAGAGTCGGATCATGTGTGGGATGCAAAGGGGCTCACCCTCCATACCGGAGGCGGTCGCGAAAGGCGTCACGGCGCCGCGGACTTTTTTCGGCCTCTGGCGCCCGAGTCCCGCAGCGGTAGGTTCGGGCGCCTTCCCCTGCGCCACATGACCTGCCCCCTCTGCACCGCGGCCCTGGACCGCACCACGCTTCTCGCCTCCGGCGACGCCCCCGAGCTTCGCGGCTTCGCCTGCCCCGACGGCCACGGCACGTTCCTGCCCTCCGACCTCTACTTCGCGTGGCGCGAGGGGCGCGAGCCCTCCGACGCCAGCGGCGCGCTCCCCGCCTCGGAGGCTGTGGGCGACGTCAAGCAGGCCAAGCTGTGCCCGCAAGACGGGCGCATCATGCGCCGCTACCGGACGGACGCCGAGGGCTTCTGGCTGGACCGCTGCAGCACCTGCGGTGGCGTGTGGTTCGACGGCGACGAGTGGGACGCGACCGTCGAGGCCGGGCTCGTCGAACGCCTCGGCGCCATCTTCAGCGACGCGTGGCAGCGCAACGTGGAGGAGGCCCTCACGGCCCAACGATGGGACGACAAGCTGGAGGCCGAGATCGGCGCTGACGACCTCGCGCGCATCGACGCCTTCCGCGCGTGGGCGTGGGAGCACCCGCAGCGGCACCTCGTGTTCGCGCGCATGCAGGAACGCCCGGCCTCTGGCGCCGAGGAGTAAGCCTCTCGCGCCAGAGGCCGGGCCCCGCGCTTAGAACCGCAACACCGCCGTCAGGCGGGCCGTGCGCGGCAGAACGGGGTGGACGTGCACGTCCTCCACGCCAGCGGCCGCCTCGCCGGGCAGGCGCGAGGCGTAGAAGTAGCTCACGTCGGCGTCCTCGGAATCGAGCACGTTGAGCACGTCCAGCGAGACCGCGAGGCGGCGGGTCCGGTAGCCCAGCTTGGCGTTCACGAGCGTCGTCGCGTCGGAGACGATGCTCCCGTCGCCGGTGAGCGGGCGCGGGCCGAAGTGCCGCACCTGCACGCTCGCCAGAGGCCCCGTCTCGCGCCCGGCGTAGACGCCGCCGCTGACGATGCGGCCGATGGAGTTCTCGATGCGGTCCGCGCCGGGGTCGCCCTCGGTAAAGCGCGACCGCGTAAACGCGAGGTCCAGCGAGAGGTCCAGCCAGTCCGCGGCCTCGTAGAAGTTGTTGACCTCCACGCCGTAGTGCAGGCTCGCGTCGCTGGCCTCGGTCCCGCCCGCATCGCCCACGAAGACCAGCTCGGATTCCAGCGCGATGGTCCAGAGCGCGAGCGTGGACTGCAAGCCTCTGGCGACCGCCGTCCGCGCGCCGACCTCGGCGCCGCGCGTCCGCACGAGCGGGTCCACGCGGTCCACCGCCTCGCCAGAGGCCGGGTCCACGGTGATGACGGTGCCTCTGGCGTCGTTGCTGTGGAAGCCCAGCCCGGCGTTGGCGTAGAACTCGGTCCCGCGCCAGGGGCCCACTGCGAGGCCAGCCTTGGGGCTCGCGATAAACGCCGTCTCCGTTCCGGAGTTGGCCGCGAGGTCGCTGTCCACGCGGAAGCGGAAGGCGTCACCGCGGAGGCCGAGCGTGGTGCGCACCTTGTCCGTCCACCGCGTCTCGTTCTGGACGTACGCGCCCAGCGTCGTCTCGCCCACGGTGTCATCGCGGACCGTCCCGAGCCTCTGGCGGTCGCGGGTGTTGAACAGGCCTACCTGGAAGATCTCGTCGTGCCGGAGCGCCGCGCCGATGGTGTGGACGCTGCTGCGGCCGAAGAGCCGGGTGAACCACTCCTGCGTGACGCTCGCGCCGCCGTACGCGCGCCGGTCCACCTGCTCGAACTGGTCGCCGTCGGTGGGGTTGTCCAGGAAGTAGGTGAAGTTGGAAAACAAGTTGAGGTGGTAGTACGCGCCGTAGGCACGTACGCGCGTCCGCGCCGCGCCAGAGGCCCCGCGCTGCCACTCGCCGACGAGCGTGTAGCGGCCGGTCTCGCCGCCGTTGCTCGGGTCCAGCGCGCCCAGGCGGGAGACCTGCCCGTTCTCCACCGCGCGGAGCGCGATCTGGTCCGTGGCGTCCCAGTCGCTGCGGTAGCCCAGCGCGGTCAGCGAGAAGCCTCTGGCGGCCGTCCCGGCCGTGTACTTCGCGACGGCGCTGACGAGAGCGCTGTTCTCGGGGTTCACCCAGGGGCCATCGTAGTAGCGCGCGCGGACGCCGTAAAGCACGCTCCCGGCGCCCACGTCCGAGGAGTTGGCGACGAGCGCCTCGTAGTGGTTGTCCGCGCCCGCCTCGCCCTTGGCGATGCCGCGGTCCAGCCGGTCCACGAGCCGGATCTGCGCGCGGCCCGCCGTCGCGAAGTCGCCCGCGGCGGCGTTCTGCGGCCCTTTCTCGAACTCGACGGACTCGATGAGTTCGGGGATGAGCGAGTTGAGGTCGAGGTAGCCTTGCCCGTGCCCGTGCGTCGGCAGGTTCATCGGCACGCCTTCAAGCGACGCCGCGAAGTCCGTCCCGTGGTCCAGGTTGAAGCCGCGCAGGAAGAACTGGTTGGCCTTGCCCGAGCCGCTGTGCTGCGTCACGATGGTGCCCGGGATCGTCTCCAGCACCTCGCCCACGCGGAGAAGGGGCCGCGCCGTGAGTTGCGCCTGCCCCACGTACCCCTGCGACGCCGCGCTGGCGATCCCGACGAGGTTCGCCGAGCGGCCTTCAACGGTGATCGCCTCCAGGTCCGTGGCCTCTGGCGCGAGCGCGAGGTCCACGCGCAGCGTCTCGCCCGCTTCGAGCGTGAAGGCGCGGGAGGCCGCCGCGTAGCCGACCGACGTGGCGCGAAGGGTGTACGCGCCTGCGTCGAGGCGGGAGAGAGAGAACCGCCCGTCGAGGTCGGTCACGGCGCCGCGCTCAGAGGCCGCGCCTGCGCGTACGAGCGCGACCGTCGCGCCCGCCAGAGGCTGGCCGCTGGCGGCGTCGGTCAGGGTCCCGGCGATGCGGGCGGACGGGGGAGACTGTGCGGCCGTCGCCAGAGGCGCGGCCAGGAGAAAGAGCCACACAAGGCGGCGGTAGAGAGAGAGCATCGGAAGGGCAAGCAAGAGGGGAGGGCCGCGCCAGAGGCGCGCACCGGGGGAGGGCGCCGCGCACCTCGCGCGGCGGAGCGGGCCTCTGGCGGCCCGCGGAACCAGAGCGCGCCGTGGCGCGCGTTATCCCCTCTCTCGCGGCGGAGGCGTCTCCACCCGCGTCTCTGCCGAGGCGTGCCCGTCGCCTCTGGCGGCCCAGGCCGTCGCCTGCGCTGGCGGCGGCGTCAGGGTGGACGCCAGAGGCAGCCGGTGCTTGTCGAGCGTGAGCACCACCGGCGCGGGATGGGCCGGGGGCGCGTCGTGGCGGTGGATGTCGTGGCCGTGGGCATGGAAGCCGTCGGGCAGGGCGTGGCCGTGCGTGTGATCCACGTTGTCGCCAGAGGCCTCGGGCGAGTGGCCGTCTTCCAGCGGGGCCTCTGGCGCGTGAACCCGAACGGTCCGGTGCGCGCCTGGTCGTGCCGAGTGGGAGTGGCCGTGCTCGCCGTGGTGATGCCGCGCCTCGGGCGCCCGCGACCGTAGCGTCGTGAGCCCCTGGGTTCCGGCGGGGAGCTCCGGCTGGATGCCGGGGGGCGCCAGAGGCGCGCGGTGCTCCGTCGCGACGTGGCCCAAGAGCGCCCACCCTTGCCCGACCGAGGTGCCAGTCCACGCAAGGAGGTAGCCCAGCAGGAGAACTCCTGCCAGGCCAGCCTCTCGAACGGGGCGACGGCGTGCGCTCACTCTACCGCGTGCTCCGCGTTGCCTGTACGGGCGCGGCGCTGGTGGCCTGCGCCAGAAGCTGCCGCGCCTCCTTGGCGGCGCTCGGGCTTTCCACGCCGAGGTTGCCGGCCAACGCCGTGCGGAAGTGCTCGGCGGCCTTGGCCGGCTCGCCAGCGGCCTGGTAGATGCGCGCGGCGCGGAAGTGCACCATCGCGTCGCCCGTGTCCAGGCGCATGGCGCGCTCGATGTACGGGACGGCCTCCCCAGCACGGCCGTTGTGCATGAGCGCCCACGCGTAGGTCTCGTTGGCGTGGAGGTGGCCGGGGCGGCGTTCCTGCTGCGCCTTCGCCATGGTCAGCGAGCGCTCCAGGTCTCGGCCCTGGTCCAGCAGGAAGTCCGCCTCCTCCATGTCTACGACCTCGCCCATCTCGCGCGCGGCCAGCAGCGCTTTGTGGACGCGGTCGGCGGCCTCGCGGGACTTCGCCTCGTCGCCCGCGGCCGCGTAGGCCTCTACGAGCAGTTCGTCCGTGCTCTCCAGCGGCATCAACCCGCGGGATTCCTCCAGCAGGCGAACGGCCTCTTGCGCGTCGCCCTTGACGAGCGCGACGTGGCCGAGGCCGGCGAGCGCGGGTGCGAAGTCCGGCCGCTCCTCCAGGATGCCGGTGTAGATGAACGCGGCCGTGTCGGGCTTGGCGTCGCCGAGGTAGAGGTTGGCGAGGTTGTGCAGGGCCCACGCGCGCTCGGAGCGCCCACCAGGGGCCGCGTCGGCCGCCAGGCGCATCGCCGCGATGGCGCCTTCGGTGTCGCCGTAGAGCTCGCGGATGTAGCTCGCGCGGCTGTACGCCGGCAGGCCCGGCTTGAGCGCCTGAAGCGCGTCGGAAACGCGGACGGCCTCGTCGTACTCGCCCAACTCGACGAGCGCGTCGATCAGCGTGCCGTGGGCGTACGCGTTCTGGGGGTACGCCGCGAGGATCTTCCGCGAGACGTCGCGGCCGGCCTCAAATTGGTGCAGCACGTTGAGCAAGGACGCGTGCAGCGAGAGCGCGTGCAGGTCCTCTGGCTTGCGCTCCAGCGCCTCTTCGAGAAGCGTGCGCGCTTCGGGGATCGTCTCCGTCTGCGTGCCGCGCTCGTTCCCGAGCTGCGTCAGCGCGTGCGCCAGCCGCACGCGGGCGTCCACGGATTCCGGCTCCCGCCGTAGCAGCGCGCGGTAGTAGTCCACGGCCCCCTCGGCGTCGTCGAAGGTGGCGCCGGGCGCGATCTGCGCGTGGTCCCGCGGGAGCTCAGGCTCCTCGCCAGAGGACCGCATGGCAAAGACGACGGCGATGGCGCCGACCACGAGGGCGACGGCGAGGAGAAGGGCGGTACGAGAAGACATAAACGAGAGGGTCGAGAGTCGAAAAGCGCGTGCCGGGCCTCTGGCGCCAGAGGCTGTGGGCACAGAGGGGGAGGCGTGCGGCAAGCGCTGGGGCCAAGCTGCAATAGGGCAGAGCCAGCGGGCGTAGGAGCGACCCGCAAAAGAATGGGGGCGAGGCGCCGTGCCTCGCCCCCGGGGTTGGGCCTCTGGCGGGTGTGTGTGACCCCGCCAGAGGCCTCGTCGTGCGCTTCTGGCGTTAGCGGACGATCGACGCGCGCTGCGTGCTGACCACCTTGCCGTCCACCATCAGGCGGTAGAGGTAGGTGCCGGCGGCGAGGCTGCCGGTCTTCCACTCCACCTGGTGCTCACCGGCGCGGTACTCCTGCTCGGTCAGCGTCTGGATGAGCCGGCCGCGGAGGTCGAACACGTCCAAACGCACCGGGGCGGCCGTCGAGAGCTGGAACTCGACTCGGGCGTCGCCAGAGGTCGGGTTCGGGAAGCTCTGCTTCAGGATCACGCCCGCCGGAGCGCCGATGCCCATCCCGTTCGAGACGGGCTGGAAGTTGGCGCGCGGCGCGGGGGCCGTGAGCTGCTTCACGTAGTCGTAGCCGCGGTGCGGGTTGGCGAGGTACGGGAAGTCGCTCAGGAGCGGGAGGTCGTTGCGGGTCGGGCCGGCCACGAAGCGGAGCTCGGAGACGAGCTGCGGCGAGGCGAGGTCGGAGTAGTCGCCCGCGGTCGCGTCGTCCTCGGGGAGGCCGACGGCTGCGAGGACCAGACCGCCAACGGCCTGAAGCTCGATGCTCGTCACGTCATCCTCCAGGCGGCGCCCGTTCGGGAAGCCGTCCATGTGCGGGATGAACTCCAGGTCCGTCGTCGCGAAGTCCTCAACGGTGAGGCCGATGGCCGCCGCGCGGATCAGGCCGAGACGCGCCCAGTTCGTGAACTCGTCCGAATCGCGGTCCGTCGTCGGCGTGGCCATGTTGAGGCGGAGCATGTCGCCGCCCCAGAGGCCACCGTCCGGCGTCTGCGTGATCGGAAGGAAGTTGTGGATAAAGGGCTTGCCCTCGGTGAACTCCAGGTTTCCGTCTCCGTCCGTGTCCGCTACCAAGCCGCCCTTGCCCGTTGCGAGCTGGTACGGTGCGAGGTTGGGGACGCCGAAGTAGAAGATGGGCAGGATGTCCACGCGGCGCGGCTGGCCGGGCGCCAGAAGCGCGGTCGGGACGCCAGGGGCCGTCGGGCGCGTCGGCACGGCGAAGGCCGTTCCGTCGATGTCCAGGCCGTTGCCGACGAGGGGGAGGACCGCCGCGGCGCCGTCGGCACCGTTGGTGAAGTCCAGGCCCGAGCCGACGTTGGAGGGGTCTCCGTCACCGTCGAGGTTGAGCGCCGGGTAGGAGTTCTGCTGGATCGTGAGGTGGTCGCTGAGCCCGGGGACGGCGTCGCCGAACTGGCCGTTGCCCATGTACAGCCCCAACTCCGGGTTGACGAAGTACTGTGCGAAGTTCTGCTCCGCGGCGCTGTATGGGGAGACGTAGTTCCACTTGTCCTTCATCCCGATGGGGATGACGGCTTCGTTGGTAAGCGGCATGCCGAGGCGGGACACCTGCACGAACGGGCCGGAGCCGGTGGGCTTGGAGCCGTCGGTGGAGAGCGTGGTCACCTGGCGGCGCGAGGCCGAGGCCCAAACGCCGATCACGAAGTTGGGATCGAGGATGCTGGATGCCTCATCGACGTCCATACCGTCTTTCTGGAGCATCGAGATCGGGATCTGGAGCACCAGCGCGTGGGTGTTGAACCCAGCCACGGCATCGCGAGCGTTGTCGGGGTTGGACGGGTCCGTTCCGAAGTCGTCGCGGAAGCCGCCGAGGTCGAACACGCCGCCGAGGTCCACGAAGAACGGGTCGTCGCGCGGGCCTGCGAAGACAGTCTCGCCGGTGTTGGCCGTTTCGACGGCGTCGCTGGTGAGCTGGTCGTACGTCGTGCCGAGGCCGGCACCGGCTTCGATGGAGCGCGGCCCGATGTTGGCCGGGGGCGTCGCGCCATCGTTGACGATGGTGACGAAGCTGGCGCCGCCATCGGTGCTCTTCTCCAGCTTGTAGGACGTGTTCAGGTTCTCCGCGCCGAGGCGGATGTTGAAGAACGTCGAGGGGTCCTCGTTCACGCGGGAGAACGTGAACCGGTAGGTGATGTCGTCCGTGGCCGTGCCGAGGGCGCCCGCCGAGACCTGGTTCTTGATGTGGATCTCGTACCGGATGTCTTCCCCGAAGTGGGTGAAGTTCGGTCCGCCTTCGGGCAGCGAGAGCGGGATGTAGTTGGCGACGATGGTGACGGTCTCCGAGTCGTCCGGCGTGCGGAACGCGTAGACGTCGGTGTTGTCCGCCAGCGGGTCGTCCGCGATCAGGGGGGCCTCGCGGTGACTGGACGCGTCAGAGAAAGGAGGGGCGAGGATGCCGCCTGCGAGGATGAGCCCGGCGGTGGCGGCTCCTGCGAGGAGCGTGCGCAACGGTTGCATACGAGGGGAGGGGGGAAGTGGAAGGGCAATGTGTGGAAGGGTGCAGACCATCCGATAGCTCGTCTTATGTTCAATCCGTGTCCATACTCGTAGGAGCAACCCTGACTTCTGCGACATCGGGGGCACCCGCGTCCACGAATTCGACCATTGGAGCGACTCTCCGCCCGCTTGGCCAACGCCCGTCACGCCCGCTTTGTGGGCCGTGAGGCGGAGCTGTCTCTGTTCGCGGGGGCGTTGGCCTCTGGCGAGGTGGCCGCTCTCGCGGACCCCGACGGTGAGGGCTCTGGCGCGGAGGGGTTCGTCATCGCGCACGTCTACGGACCCGGGGGGATCGGCAAAACGGCGCTGCTGGACGAGGTCGCGCGGCTGGCGCGGGCGCAGGGGGTGTACGCCGCCCGGGTGGACGGGCGCGACGTGGAGCCCTCGCCAGAGGCGTTTACCCGCGCCGCGCGCCGCGCGCTGGCTGCGGCCCGCCCGGAGGGCGCCACGCCAGAGGCCTCTGGCGAAGAGCGGCGGCTGTTGCTCATCGACACGTACGAGGAGATCGAGCGGCTGGACGGGTGGCTCCGCCGCTCGTTCTTGCCCGAGCTGAACGCAGGCGACTTGGTGGTCATCGCCGGGCGCCAGAAGCCCTCCTCGGAGTGGCGCGTGGGCTGGGGCGAGGCCGTCGCGATGGTGCCCCTCGGCGGGCTGGCCAAGCGGGAAGCCGAGGCATACCTCGACGCGGGCGGCGTGCCCGAAGAGGACCGCAGCCGCATCGTGGCCTTTGCGCACGGGCACCCGCTGGCGCTGGCGCTGGCAGCGGAGCGGCAGCGGCAGCACCCCGAGGAGGGGCCCCTGGCGCTAGAGGCCTTCGACCCCACGGCGTCGCCCGATCTCATGGGCGAGCTCGTCGCGCGGTTCGTCTCCTCGGTCCCCAGCCGGGCGCACCAGGAAGCGCTGGAGAGCGCGTCCATCGTGCAGACGGTGACCGTCTCGATGCTTTCCGCCTTGCTCGGTGGCGACGCCTCCGATGCGGCGCCAGAGGCGCTGTTCGCGTGGCTCCGCAGCCTCTCGTTCGTGGAGAGCGACGCGCAGGGGATCCGCCTGCACGACGTGGTGAGGGAAACGCTGGAGGCCGACCTCCGCTGGCGCAACGCCGAGCAGCACGAGGCGTTGCTGGCACGCGCGCGGCGCTATTGCGGCCGCGCCCTCCGCATGGCCTCTGGCGAGGCGGAGCAGCACAAAGCGCTCCGGGACTACCTCCATCTGTACCGGAACAGCGCCGTCGTCAAGCCTTTTTTGAGCCGGCTCAAGCAGGCATGGAGCGAGGCGGACCTCGCCGGCTCCGGCCCGATGCGGGAGGGCGACGCCGATGCCATCCGCGCGATGGTGGAGGTACATCAGGGGGCGCCAGAGGCGGAAACCGTCGGCGCGTGGGTGGCCAGCCGGCCGGACGGCGTGGAGGTCTTCCGCCGCAGCGACGGCACCGTCGCGGGGTTCCTGCTAGGGCTCACGGTGGACGCGCTGAGCGAGGACGAACGCGCGAGCGATCCGGTCGTGGCGCGGGCGTGGCGCGCGGTGTCCAGTTCGCTGCGGGCGGAGGAGCAGGCGCTGTTGTTTCGCTCGTGGATGGACGAGGAGGAGGGGCAGGGCGTCTCGGCGGTTCAGAGCCTCGTGTTCGCGCGGACCGTCGCGCGGTACCTCTCCACTCCCTCGCTCGCGGTCTCCTTCCTCTTCACGACCGCGCCCGACCTGTGGGCGCCGGTCTTCGCCTTTGTCGGCCTGCGCCGCTGGCGCGAGGCGGAGGCGCCCGGCGGCCCCGCCGCGTTCGGCAAGGACTGGCGCGCGGTCCCGCCAGAGGCCTGGTTGGAGTCGCTGGCCTCTGGCGCCGCAGGCGCCGAGAGTGAGGAGGCCGCCGAGCCGCTCCTGGTGCTCAACCGCGACGCCTTCGCCGAGGCCGTCCGCGAGGCGCTCAAGGCATACGCGCGCCCGCACGACCTGACGGAGAGCCCGCTGCTCCGCGCCCGCGTCGTCCGCGAGGCCTCTGGCGACGAGCCGATCGGCGCCCTGCGCGGTCTCCTTCGCGAGGCTGCGGCTCAGCTGGAGAGCGGCCCGCGCGACAGCCGGTACTTCCGCGCGCTGGACCTCACCTACTTCCGCCCGGCGCCCACGCAGGCTATCGCCGCCGAGCGGCTGGACCTCCCCTTCAGCACCTACCGCCGCCACCTCGGCCGCGGCGTGGACCACGTCGTGGAGGACCTCTGGCGCCGCGAGACAGGCGGCTAGCAGCGCCAGAGGCTAGAACGCGCCCAGGATGGCGCCCGCGATGGTGTAGTACGCGACGTGGTAGCCCGCGTCGATGGCGAACAGCGCGAACGGCTTCTGCGAGAACAGGTACGTCACGCCCATCGCCGTGGCCACCCACGCGGCGCCGATGCCCAGCCCCGTCAGCGCGCCCGACCCCGTGGTGGTCTCTGGCGGCAGGAACAGCGCCAGGACCACGACGGCAATGATCTGGAGCGCCAGCGCGCCGCCGTAGGTCGCGGCCATGTTGGCGCTCTGAATCTTCTCGTCGGTGACGCCGGAGAGCGCCTGCCATCGCTTCCCAAAGAGGAGCGGGCCGTACCACACGGCGCCGAGCGCGAACGCCGAGGAGGAGGCGACGAAAACGGCGATCCAGTTGACAGAGGAGACGTCCATGTCCGATCCGGGAGTGAGCCCTCAGCCTACGAGGCGCGCGCGCCAGAGGCCAGATGTGCGCGCGTGTGTCACCGGGCGATCCCTGCTCCTGCGCCTCTGGCGGAACGCCGCGCGGGCCGCGCGATCCAACCCGCCCCTCCGCACACGCCCATGTCCGCGCCCGTTCTCTGGTGGCTCAAGAAAGACTTCCGCCTGGCGGACAACCCCGCGCTGATGGCGGCCTTGGACGCGGGCGAGACCGTGCTCCCCGTCTTCCTCTTCGAGCCCGCGTTGCTGGAGGCCGAGGAGACGAGCGCCTTCCACGTCGCCGCGTGGTGCGAGGCGCTGACTGACCTGCGCCAGAGGATCCCCGTCCTCTGCCTCCGCGGCGACGCGCCAGAGGCGCTGGAGCGGCTGCGCGACGCCACGGGCTTCGCCGAGATGCACTCCCACGAGGAGGTCGGGAGCAGCGTCACGTTCGAGCGCGACAAGGCCGTCGCAGCCTGGGCGCGGGTCTCTGGCGTGGCGTGGCACGAGCACCGGCAGACGGCGGTTTTCCGCGGCGGGCTGGACCGCAACAAGCGCTCGGCGCTCTGGAACGGGTTCATGAAGGAGACGCCTCTGGCGGCGCCCGGAGATGCCGACCTCGCGCGGATCGTCGTCTCGCCCCAGGCCGAGGCGTTGCAGATGGCCGAGCCTTTGGCGCCCGAAGCCTTCGGGCACCCGCTGGCCGACGCGCAGGCCGAACTCCGCCAGCCCGTGAGCGAGACGGCGGCGCACGACACGCTCACCGATTTTCTCACCGCCAGAGGCAAGTGCTACTCGGGCGGCATCTCGTCGCCCAACCTCGCCTTTGTGTGCGGCTCGCGGCTCTCGGTCCACCTCGCGTGGGGCACGCTGACGGGCCGCCAGGCCTACGCCGCGACGCTTGCGCGCATCGCGGAGGTCAAAGGCATCGAGTCGCCAGAGGCGAAGCAGTGGAGCAAGTCGCTGCGCAGCTTCAAAAGCCGTCTGCACTGGCGCGACCACTTTATCCAGCGCCTCGAATCCGAGCCGCAGATGGAGTTCACGCCGCTCAACCCGGCCTACGAGGACCTCCCGGCGCCTGGCGACGAGCACCTCGACGCATGGCTCGAAGGCCGGACCGGCTGGCCGCTCGTGGACGCGTGCATGCGCTGCGCCGCCCAGACCGGCTTCCTCAACTTCCGCATGCGCGCGATGGTGACCAGCGCGGCCGTCCACAGCCTCCGCATCGACTGGCGCAAAACGCTCTACCCGACCGCCCGCCTCTGGGCCGACTACGAGCCCGGCATCCACATCGCGCAAACGCAGATGCAGGCGGGCGTCGTCGGCATCAACCAACTCCGCGTCTACTCCCCCAACAAACAGCTCTCCGACCACGACCCGGAGGCCGAGTTCGTGCAGCGCTGGGTACCAGAGCTCGCGGACACCCCGCCCGAGGCCATCCTCAAGCACCACGAGCGGCCTCTGGCGGACTACCCGGCGCCCCTCGTGGACTGGTGGGCGAACTCGAAGGAGATGAAGGCGGACTACTACGCCATCAAGGGCACGCCAGAGGCCAAGGCCCACGCCGAGCGCGTCTACGAGCGCCACGGCTCGCGCCGCCACGCCTCCAGCCGGACGTGGAAGAGCAACGTCGGCCGCGTCTCGAAAAAGACGGGCCCGGCGAAGACGAAGAAGGCCACGCTGCCCCACTCGCTCCCGCTCTTTCCCGACGAGTGAGGCCTCTGGCGCCAGAGGGGTGGGGGGCTGCGGTGATGCGAGGCAACCCCCTGAAAAACGCGCCTGCAACGGCGGTTTTTCTGTCCCCCTCAAGAGAGGGACAGGTGACACCGAGCGGTGGGCAGAACGTTTTGGCACAGCGACTCTTACGATTCAGATCTGAACTGTCCCCGCTTTGAGGGGGACAGAGAACGCGACGCCGTGCCGCCCACTCAACGCGCCGGCCCCCACCCCTCCCTTGAGGGTGGAGACGGAGCACCGCCCCGAGCGTTCTCAGGGGGTTCTACCCCGCCGCGCGCCGAGCCCGCCCCTCTGGCGCCCGAGCCTGCCCCGTATCCCTCCGCATCCCGGCGCGCGAACGCGCGCACATCCCTCCTCACCCCATGGACGCCCTCGACGCCCTCCGCCTCCGCACCCGCCGCCTGACGGAGACCCGCACCGCCGCCGACGGCGACTACGTGCTGTGCTGGCTCATGCAGGCCCTCCGCGCCGAGGAGAACCCGACGCTCGACGCCGCCATCGCGCTGGGCAACGCCAGAGGTCTGCCGGTTGTCGTCGTGCACACGGTGGAGACGGCATACCCGTACGCGAGCCACCGCCTGAGCCGGTTTATGCTGGAGGCGAGCCGCGAACTGGAAGCGGGCATCGAGGCCCGTGGCCTCCGGTTCGTGCGCTACGTGCGCCGGGCCTCTGGCGAGCCGACCGTCGAGGCCGTGGCGCGGCTGGCGGAGCGCGCCGCGACGGTCGTGCTGGACGACATCCCGACGTTCGTGACGCGGACCTACGCCGACTACCTCGCCGCGCACATCTCGCGCGAGGTCCTGGCCGTCGACGCCTGCTGCGCCGTGCCGATGAACGCCTTTCCCGAGCCTCTGGCGACGACCAAGGCGTTCCGCGCCGCGCACACCACACTCCGCGACGACCATCTCGGCCTCGACCTCCGCCAGAGGCCGGACGTGGGCGCCTTCACCGGCGACCTCGACATCGTGCAGACGCCTCTCGCGGACCTCGACGCCAGCGGCCTGGACGCGCTCTGCGCCGAGCAGGGAATCGACATGACGCTCCCGCCCGTCGAGCGCTGGAGCGGGAGCCGGGAGGCAGCGCTGGAGCGGCTGCGATTCGCGGTCGAGAACGTGCTCGAACGGTACAAGTGGACGCGCAACAACCCGGCGCTGGAAGACGCGAGCGCCGAGATCTCGCCGTGGATGCACTTCGGCCAGCTGAGCCCGCGCGAAGTCGCCGAAGCCGTGCTGCACGCCGAGGCCTCTGGCGACGTGCATCCCGCCGCACGATGGAAGTTTCTGGACGAGACGCTGACGTGGCGCGAGTACTACCACCACCGCTGCCGCACCGTCCCGGGCTTCTCCAACTGGAGCGGCCTACCCGAGTACGCCCGCAAGACGATGCAGGCCCACGCCGACGACCCGCGCCCGCAGATCTACAGCGTGGACGAACTCCTCCACGGCGAAACCGACGACCCGCTCTGGAACGCCGCGCAGAAGCAGTTCCTCCTGGACGGCTGGATGAACAACAACCTGCGGATGTACTGGGTCAAGCAGATCCTCAAGTGGCGTCCCACGCCCCAGGACGCCTGGGCCACGGCCTGCTACCTCAACGACCGCCTGAGCTACGACGGCCGCGACGCCTCCACCTACGGCGGCATCCGCTGGGGCTTCGGCGAGGCCAAGCCGTACGACGAGCAGCCCATCTACGGCACCGTCTCGCGCAAGACGAGCGCCGCGCTCATGAAGCGTCCCGGCATGCGGGAGTGGATGGAACGCGAGGCCTCTCGCGGCACCTACCGCGTGGACGTGCCCGAGGAGCCACCGGAGTTCGAGCGATACTTGTAGGGATGCGGTGGGAGGTGGCCGCGCAGGCCTCTGGCGCCAGAGGCGAACCGGTTTGGACCGCCTGCCAACCCCGAGGGTGTCATCGCGAGCGAAGCGCGGCGATCTCACGACGCCGAGCGCAGACCCAGCAGATCGCCACGTCGCTGCGCTCCTCGCGATGACACCGGATTGGAGCGTCGTCCTACTGGCCGGCGGCCTCTGGCGCCCCCCGGTTGTCCACGACGCCGCGCACGTTCGTGACCGCGAGGAAGACCTGAAGCGCGACCAGCGCCCAGGCCGCGTCGTGTACGCCCCAGACGACCCAGAGCACATTGGAAACGAGGAAAAGGCCGAAGCCCCACAGGCGGCGCCGCTGCGCGTCCGACGCGACGAGCCAGCCGCTGGCGACGGTGACGGCCATGGCAGGCCATTGGAGGAGATCAAGCATGAGAGGCGAGAAGAGAAGGGGCGCATTGGTGCCGCCAGAGGCGAGTAGGTTCCAGCCATGCCCGCCCTCTTGCCGCTCTCGCTCGCGATTGCCCTGGCCGCCATCCACGTGTTCGGCTGGCGGCTGCGTTTTCTGAGCGTGCTCCCGCGCAGCGCGTGGCTCTCGTTCGCCGGCGGCACGTCGGTCGCGTACGTGTTCGTGCACCTCCTGCCCGAGATGGCGGCGCTCCAGGAGGCGCTCGCCGAGCGGGTCGCCGGGTTCGAGCTGTTCGAGGCGCGTCACGTGTGGCTTCTGGCGCTGGCGGGGCTCGTCGCGTTCTATGGGCTGGAGCACCTCGCCTCGCGCTCGCGAGAGGAGGGCCAGGACGAGGCAATGGACCGCACCGGCGCAGGCGTCTTCTGGGTCCACATGGCGAGCTACGGCGTCTACAACGTGCTCGTGGGCTACCTCCTCGCGTGGGGCGAGAGCCGCACGACGAGCGGCGTGCTCCTGTTCGCCCTCGCGATGGCGTTCCACTTCGTCGTCAACGACACCGGCCTGCGGCACGACCACAAGGAGCGCTACCTCCACGTCGGGCGGTGGCTCCTGGCGGGTGCCGTCGTCCTGGGCTGCGGCCTGGGCTTCGTGACTGAGGTGAGCGAAGCGACCATCGCGGCGCTGCTGGGCATCCTCGGGGGCAGCGTGATCCTGAACGTGCTCAAGGAGGAACTCCCGGAGGAGCGCGAGAGCCGGTTCTGGCCCTTCCTCGCGGGCGCGGTCGCGTACTCCGCGCTGCTGCTGCTGGTCTGAGCCTCTGGCGGGGCGCCGCGCCCTCTCGGTCTGCGCGTCGCCCTCGATCGAAACTGTCCCTCTCTTCGAGGGGGACCGTTCAACCGCCGTTCAGGCGAGTTGAACAGGGGGTGGGTGCGCCTAGCCGCAGACCCGCCTGAGGCTCTTGGCGCCAGAGGCAAAAAGCATTTCCTCCTCCCCAGCCGGGGGAGGCTGGGAGGGGAGGTTCAGAATCACGCCAGAGGCCTCTGGCGGTGGAACCGGGCGTAGAATCTCTCTATCCCTCTGAACCCTGACGCACTCCGACTCATGCCCCTCGATCCCCTCGCCGGACAGCCCGTCCCCGCCGACCGCCTGCCGGACATCCCGGCGCTCGTCGACGCCTACACCTCTCGCACGCCCGACCCCGAGAATCCGGCCGAGCGGGTGACGTTCGGCACGAGCGGGCACCGCGGGTCGTCGCTGGATGGGCGGTTCAACGAGGCGCACATCCTGGCGACGAGCCAGGCGCTGGCGGAGTACCGCCGCGAGGCCGGAATCGACGGGCCGCTGTACATCGGTATCGACACGCACGCGCTCTCGCGGCCCGCGTTCGAGACGGCGATGGAGGTGTTCGCGGCCAACGGCGTGACGGTCGTGATTCAGGAGGGCGACGGGTTCACGCCCACGCCTGCGGTCTCACACGCCATCCTCGCGCACAACGGGGCCTCTGGCGGAACAGCCTCTGGCGCCAGAGGCGCGGGGTCAGGACCGGCTGACGGAGTGGTCATCACGCCGAGCCACAACCCGCCCCAGGACGGCGGCTTCAAGTACAACCCGCCGACGGGCGGACCGGCGGGCGGCGACATCACGGGCCCGGTGCAGAACCGCGCGAACGAACTCCTGCGCGGCGGGCTACGCGAAGTGAAACGCGTGCCTCTGGCGAAGGCTCTCGGAGCCGACACCACGCACACCGCCGACTTCGTGCGGCCCTACGTGGACGGCCTCGCGGACGTGCTGGACATGGACGCGATCCGCGCGAGTGGCCTCAAGATCGGCGTGGACCCGATGGGCGGCGCGGCGGTGGCCTACTGGGCGCCCATCGCGGAGACGTACGGGCTGAACATCGAGGTGGTCAACGAGGTCGTAGACCCGGCCTTCGGATTTATGCGGCTGGACCGCGACGGCAAGATCCGGATGGACTGCTCGTCGCCCTACGCGATGGCCGGCCTCGTGGAACTGCGCGACCGCTTCGACATCGCGTTCGGCAACGACCCGGATGCGGACCGCCACGGCATCGTCGCGCCATCCTCGGGCCTGATGAACCCGAACCACTACCTCGCGGTCGCCATCGAGTACCTGTTCACGCACCGACCGGGCTGGTCCGAGGCCGCAGCGGTGGGCAAGACGCTCGTCTCGTCCAGCATGATCGACCGCGTCGTCGCGAGCCTGGGGCGGCCTCTGGCGGAGGTGCCGGTCGGCTTCAAGTGGTTCGTGGACGGGTTGCTCTCGGGCAGCTACGGCTTCGGCGGGGAGGAGAGCGCGGGCGCCTCGTTCCTGCGCAAAGACGGCACGGTCTGGACGACCGACAAGGACGGCCTGCTCCTCGGGCTTCTCGGTGCCGAGATCACCGCCGTCACGGGCCGCGATCCGGGCGAGCGCTACGCCTCGCTCGAAGAACGCTTCGGCTCCCCCGTCTACGCCCGCATCGACGCGCCCGCCTCGCGCGAGCAGAAGGCGGTTCTCGCGGACCTCTCGCCAGAGGCCGTCGACGCTGAAACGCTCGCGGGCGACGCGGTCACGGCGAAGCTCACGCGCGCGCCGGGCAACAGCGCGCCCATCGGCGGCCTCAAGGTCACGACCGCGAACGGGTGGTTCGCCGCGCGCCCGTCCGGGACGGAGGACGTGTACAAGATCTACGCGGAGAGCTTCCGCGGGGCCGACCACCTCGCGCGGCTCCAGGCGGAGGCGCAAGAGGTGGTGCAGGGCGCGTTCGCGAAGGCGGGGGTGTAGGTCGGCGCCTGCCCCGGACCCCGATCCGGGGGCGCCAGAGGCGGCCTCCGACGTTCCCCGTAGGGGCGTATCGCATACGCCCTCCAGGATGCCACGGCCTCTGGCGACACCGCCCATGCGTTCGGCCCTGACGCCAGAGGCTTGGTACGGGATACGTTCCCGAGTGCCGCGGCCTCTGGCGGCTCGGTGTCGCACCAGAGGCCCCTGGACGGGGCGCCGGGGTGGGGGGCGTATGCGATACGCCCCTACGGTTACATGCGGTGTCCGTCGCGGCGCGTGGCGTCGAGGCCGTGCCACCGCGAAGGGTTCTCGGCGATGTACTGGCGGACGTGGTCGGCCTCGCGCTCCGTGCGGACGACGCGGTCGAAGAACCCCCGTTGCCAGACCGGCCCGACCTCGCGGCCTTCGCGATCCCAGACGGCGCGCGTGACGGCGCCCTTGTAGCCTCGCACGATCGACGCCGCATTCGCCGACGGCGACCGGAATCTCCGCTCGGACCCTTGCTCGCCAGAGGCCTCTGGCGGGAGGAGGGCGAACAACAGGTGGACGTGGTCAGGCATCACCACGAAGGCGTCCAGGATGCACGTCGGCCGAACGTCCTCGGTGCGGATCCATTCCGCGTGCGCGATGTCGCCGAGTGGTGAGCGGAGCATTTCACCCTCCTCCACATCCCCGAACAGCCTCTGGCGCCGGTGCGTGCAGATCGTGATGAAGTAGAGGCCGTCTGCATAATCGTGCGTTCGAAGGCGGACAGATCGGCGGTCTCGAAACGGCATGCCGTAGGGTACAAACCCGTAGGGGCGTATCGCATACGCCCCCCACCTCGGCGCCCCGCCCAGGGGCCTCTGGCGCAACACCGAGCCGCCAGAGGCCGCGCATGCGGAAACGCATTACATACGGGCCTCTGGCGCTGGACCGGACGGCGCGGTTGGAGTCGCCAGAGGCTGCGGCATCCTGAGGGAGGGGCGTATGCGATACGCCCCTACGGTTACATGTGTCCGTCGCGGAGTGTGGCGTCGAGATGGTGCAACCAGCCCGCGCCTCTGGCGCCAGAGGCCCACTACATTTCGGCGGTCCCACCTCACACCGTCATGATCCGCGCCCTCCTCTTCTCCCTTCTGCTCGCCTCTGGCGCAGCGCCCGCCCTCGCCCAGTCGTCCGCATGGCCAGACTCGCTCGTGGGCGGCTCCGTCCCGCCAGAGGCCGTGCCGCTGCTGCACGAGATCGCTGGGGGTGTAAGCGCCGACCGCATCGAGGCCGACATCCGCACGCTCGCGGGCTTCGGCACGCGGCACACGCTGAGCGACACGGTCAGCGCGACGCGCGGCATCGGCGCGGCGCGGCGGTGGTACCGGGCGCAGCTGGAGCAGATCTCCACCGACTGCGGCGGGTGCCTGGAGATTATCGAGGTGCGCGAGACGGTCAGCGGCGAGCGGCGCATCCCGGAGCCGGTCGAGGTGGTGAGCATCCTCGCGATCCAGCGCGGCACGAGTGACCCCAATCGGATGGTGATGATGTCCGGCGACATCGACTCCCGCGCCTCCGACGCGCTGGACGGAATCAGCGACGCGCCAGGGGCCAACGACAACGCCAGCGGCCTCGCGGGCACGCTCGAAGCGGCGCGCATCCTCACGCAGTACACCTTCCCCGGCAGCATCGTCTACGCCGGGCTGAGCGGCGAGGAGCAAGGCCTCTTCGGCGGCAAGCACGTCGCGGACATGGCGCGCGCCCGCAACTGGAACATCCAAGCCGTGCTCAACAACGACATGATCGGCAACTCGTGCGGCATCGACGGGGTGTGCGACAACACGAGCGCCCGCGTCTTCTCCGAGGGCACGCGCGCCGTCGAGACCGAGCGCGAGGGCACGATGCGGCGCTATACCGGCGGTGAGGTGGACAGCCCGTCGCGCAACGTGGCCCGCTACGTGGACACGATGGCCGACGAGTACATCCGCAACCTGGACATCATGATGATCTACCGCAACGACCGCTTCGGCCGCGGCGGCCACCACACGCCGTTCGCCGAGGCGGGCTTCCCCGGCGTGCGCATCATGGAGACCCACGAGCACTACGACCGCCAGCACCAGGACCTCCGCAACGAAGACGGCCGCCACTACGGCGACACAGTCGAATACGTCGACTACGACTACGCCGCCAAGCTGACCGCGCTCAACGCCGTGAGCCTCGCCGGCATGGCGGGCGCGCCCCGTCCGCCTCTGGCGGTGAGCGTGAGCGGCGCCGTGCAGCCCAGCACGACACTCGCCTGGGACCGGCCTCTGGCGGAGACCAACCCGCAGCACGCGGGCGTCCGGATCTGGTGGCGCCTGACCACAGATTCGCAGTGGGAGAAGAGCGTCTTCGTGCCCGACAACGGCGAGGCGCGTCAGAGCTACACGCTGGAGAACATCGTGATCGACAACTACTTCTTCGGCGTCTCCAGCGTCGCGCGCGATGGCAGCGAGAGCCCGGTCGTCTTCCCCGGCCCGGCAGGCGCGTTCGAGTAGCCTCTGGCGCCAGAGGCCGAGCGCGGAGCAGCTTCACTCGGAACTCGGAACTCGGGCCCTGGCGCCAGAGGCGCAGACCGGCTTGCTTCCCGTACCTCGTACCTCGTACCTCGTACCTCGTACCTCGTACCTCGTACCCCAAAACGCCAGAGGCGTGGTCTCCAATCAGGCGGAATCCCGTATGTCGAGGTACACCAGCCGCGTACCGCGCATGAGCACCCCAGAGAAACAACCTGCCTCCATCTCGCGACGTGAAAGCCTCAAACGCGCTGCTGGCGCTCTCGCCGTAGGAATTGGAGCCCCGTTGTCCGCATTCTCAGCGCCGGCCGATGGCCCGTCTGGAAAGACGATGCTCTCCTTCTACAAGGGATCAGAGAGGATCACTGTCCCCGGCTGTTGCAAGCGGTCCGATCTACTGCACACGATGGAGATCCCCGAAGAGCTAGCGGAGATGCTGATGGAGCCAGGAGCGCTGAGATTCCTAAAGCTTGGCGACATCTCGGGCGAGAAAAACGTGGTATACACCACTCTGATGGAGGGCGAACGGGAGGAGCGCCGCTGATCCGTGGAAGCTCATGAGATGACACTGCTTCCAGTTGCGCGCACGCGAGACACCGCCTTTTCGTACGCGTGCAACGGGTGCGGTCAGTGCTGCCAGGGCAAGACCATCGCCGTCAGCCCGTACGAAGCCGCCCGCATCGCTGAGGTCCTCGGCCTGAGCACGACAGACGTCTACTCTCGCTACCTCGACCCTGAGACGAGATCGATCAAAACCGAGGGCGGTGCTTGCGCCTTTTTCGGCGCGTCCGGTTGTTCGGTGCACGCCGGGAGGCCGATCGCGTGTCGCCTGTATCCGCTCGCCTGGTTTGGCGTGGGGACGCCTCGCGAGGCGTTCGGCGAACTGAGCCCACACCCTCAGACTCACGGCGAGTACGGGGCAGACGGGACCGTTGCGGACTATCTCCGCGATCAAGGCACGGCGCCGTATGAGAGCGCTATAGAGCGCTACGCGCAGGTCCTCTGGCGTCTGCAACAGGCTCTGGACGACGAAGGCGGAACGCACCCTGGCGATCCTCCTCACATGACCGACGTGGACGCCGCCGTCCGCGCCGACTGCGACGCCAGAGGCGTGCCCGTGCCGGATGACGTGGAAGCCCGCGTCGATCTACACCTCGCCATCCTCCACCGCTGGCTCGATGCCGCAGCTGCTCCGGCCTCTGGCGACGCCTGACCGGGCGCCAGAGGCCTCTGGCGCTAGCTGCCGTATGTCTCGTCGTAATCCGCCATGGAGGCGCGGACGACGTCTTGCGCGTGGTCGTGGTCGTACGTCTTGGTGATGGTGGCTTTGGACTCGCGGCCCGGCACCATCTTGTACGTCAGGAAGTAGTGCGTGAGGCGCTCGATGAGCTTTTCCGGCAGGTCCGAGAGCTCGCGCGCGTGGCCCCAGAAGAGGTCATTGCGGAGGACGGCCACGATCTTGTCGTCGGCCTCGCCGCCGTCGATCATCTGCAAGCCACCCACGACGCGGGCCTTGAGCGTAATGTCGGCGCGGTTGATGGGCCGCTCGCTGACCACGCAGATGTCGAGCGGGTCGCCGTCGCCGCGCTCGGCCTCGGGGCCGGAGAGCGCCTTGACGCGCGTGCCGCAGTAGGTCCGCGGGATGAACCCGTAGAGCGTCGGCGGCTGCGCTGAGGAGCGCTGCGGCCGGTCCACGTGCGTGTAGCCGGTCTGCTTGTCGATCTCGTACTTCACCGAATCGAACGGCGTGATCTCGATGTACGCCGTGACCACTGCGGGGGCCTCGGAGCCCGCGTTGAGGCCGTGCCAGGGGTGCGGGCGCCAGCGGTAGAAGGGGGGAGGAAACGTGCTCATAGAATCGGATGGAAAGGAGGTCGGGACGCCGACGCTCTACGCGCGGTTGCGCCTCTGGCGCCAGAGGCCGGACCTGTCGCGATAGAGGCCGGGCGTCAGGGGGTGATCGCCGGGCGCCAGAGGCTAGCTCTGGCAGTGGGGGCAGAGGTACGTCGCGCGCTCCCACGGCGGGAGCCGAATCAGTTCGACGGGCGTGGCGCACACGTGGCACGGCTTGTTCTTCCGCTGGTAGACCCAGCGGAGGTGCCCCTCGGCTTGCATGGCGGGGGGCGTCGTCTTGGTGCGGCCCCACGTTTTGGTGCCCTCCCACATGAGCGGGATCGTCGCGTCCCACAGCCGCTCCAAATCCTCGCGCGAGAGGCTCTCGGCGGGGCGCCGTGGATCGATGCCGGCCAGGAACAGCCCCTCGCTGGCGAAGATGTTGCCGACGCCCGCCACGACGCGCTGGTCGAGCAGGACGGGCTTGATGGGGTCCGCGCCTCTGGCGGCGATGCGGCGTGCGGCCTCGTCGCGGTCGAAGCCGGGCGAGCCAGGGCCGCCGGCCATCACATCAGGGCCGAGGCTGCTCAGGCGCTCGTGCGCTTCCACCTCCTCTGGCGTGAGAAGCTCGACGGTGGGGCCGTGGAAGAAGACGGCCTCGTAGTCCTCGGTCCCGAGGTACAGTCGGACGTGCTTGGGCTCTTTGCGGAGCGCCAGAGGCCGCTCGCCGACCTGCCAAGAGCCGTACTGCGCGCCGTGGCAGTGCAGCGTCTCGCCGCCGGAGAGCGGCAGGAGCAGGTGTTTGCCGTGCGTCTCGGGCTCCAGCAGGTGCTGCCCGACCAGCGTCTGCGGCCGCTCGCCCCATCGTTTGGGCATCCGCACCTCCGCCAGAGGCTTGCCCACGAGCGGGGCCAGCCTCCGCGCCCACCGGACCACGGCGTGTCCCTCGGCCATCAGACCGTCGCGACGCGGTCCGCGTCGCGCACGTCGGTGAGGAGGCAGGCTTCGAGGCCGGGCCCGTCGGGATCGCCGTGGAGGACAGAGATGTCGCCGGTGGTCTCCATGACCACGGCGCGGACCTGCGCGATCTGCGTCACGTTGGCCTCGCGGAGCTTGGCCCACACGTCGGCCTCGGTCACGTGGGTGCGGCGGAGGTTTTCGGAGATCATGCCCTCGCGCGTCATCAGCACGATGGGCTCGTTGTCCATCAGGTTCTCCATCCAGTTCAGCCTCTGGCGCAGTGCTGCCACGGCCATCTGGATCACGAAAACGGCCGTCAGCGCCGCGACGGCGCGGAGCAGCGAGGGCCCGTCAAAGAGGATGCTGCCCGCCACGATGGAGCCGATGGCGACGGTCATCGCGAAGTCGAAGCCGGACATCTTCGAGAACGTCCGCAGCCCCGACACGCGGGTGTAGAGCACCAGGACGGCGTAGACGCCCAGCGCCGTCAGCGCCACGTCGCCGACGGAGTCCCAGGTGGTGAAAAACCAGTCGTCCAGGTCGAAATCGCTCATGGGTTATCCGTCGTAGTCGTCCCTGCCGAGGCCGACGCGCTCTGCCTCCCGCACGCCGCGGAGGATGCAGGGGTGGAGGGCCTTCCCGCTGGGGTCGCCGTGGAGGACCGAGATGTCGCCGGTGGTTTCGAGCACGACGGCGCGGACCTCGTTGGGGTCCAGCACGTTGGCCTCGCGGAGCTTGGCCCAGAGGTCATTCTCGGTCACGCGCGTTTTTTCGAGGTTGTCGCGGAGGATGCGTTCCCCGGCCATGAGCACGATGGGCTCGTTGTCGGCCACGTCCTCCATCCAGTCCGTGTCCTTGCGGAGCCGCGAGACCACCCACTGGATGCCGAACAGGCTCGCCATCGCGACGGCCGCTTGCGGGATGGACGGCGCCGCCGAGAGGATGGTGGAGGCGAGGACGGAGCCCATCGCGACGGTCATCGCGAAGTCCACGCTCGTCATCTTGGAAAAGCTCCGCAGGCCCACGAGCCGCACGAGGAGGATCAGGACGGCGTAGATGAACAGCGCCGAGAGGACTGTCGCGAGGATGTTGGTCGGGTCGACCGCGAACCATTCGGCCATGTCTCAGAGGGGAGGGGTGAGAGGAAAGGCGCCGGGCCTCTGGCGCCAGAGGCTACGCCCGGCGCGCGGGCGCCCTCGCGGATTCCCGGTGCGTCCGGGGCTTACGCGTCTGGGGAGACGTGGGCCTCTGGCGCGAAGCCGAGCGCGTCGAGAACGTCGTTGAAGACCTCGGGCGGGAGGTGGCCGCCAGAGGCCTGGTCGTGCCCGTGGCCCCACTTCCCGTTCCAGCCGGGCGTGTCGATGGCCTGGTAGATCTGGGGGAGCGGGAGGTCTTTGCGCGAGGTCCGGGTCGAGAACGCGACGGTGCCGTCCAGGTAGCCGGTGTTGGCGCAGATCACGGCGTATTTCTTGAGCCGCGTGCGCCAGCGCTGCGCGATCAGCGGGTGCACCTGGCAGCGCGAGTCCACGCGGACAAGCGCGAACGGCTCGGTCTCGGAAAACGTCGGCGCGGCCTGCCCGGCGACGTCCATCGCGGCCTTGACCTCGGCGCGGGCGTCGTGGAGCGGCTGCGCCTCGGGCGATTCCGCCAGAGGCTTCGGGCCGTCTTCGGTCATGAGCAGGTCGAGGGCCTCTTGCGCGCGGAACGTGCTCGCGCGGCGCGCGGCGTTGACGAGGACGGTCGCCTCTTTGAGCCACTTCGCGGTGTGGCGCCGCTTGGCGTCGGCCATGAGCGGCCACGGCGCCTTTTCGCCCAGGTCCGAGATGATGCCGACGGCGGCGATCCAGTCCAACTCGCGCAGCTCGTCCACATCGGGCGCCGCGGCTTCGAGGAGGCCGTAGGCCAGCCACGCGCTACACGGGATGGGCTCCCAGTCGTAGGCGCTGACCACAAACCCGGCCTCTGGCGCACCGCTCGGGCGGTGGTGGTCCACGTAGAGGACTGGGACGCCAGAGGCTTCGAGCGTGCCCGTCTCGTTCACGCCGAGGTCGGTCACGACCAGGCTCGCGGGGTCCATCTCACCGAGCCTCTGGCGAGCGCTGTCGGAGAACGCGGACTCGTCGCGGCCGGAGGGGACGACAACGACATCGGTAAAGCCGAGAAGGGGGAGCGCGCGGCCGAAGAGGGCGCCAGCGGCCAGGCCGTCGGCGTCGAAGTGGCAGAACACGACGCAACGGCCCTCGCGCGGGGCGGCGCCGAGCCACTGCTTAAACGTGTGGACGGCCTCGGGGAAGGCGTCCGCGAGCGGGAGGGCGTCCATCAGGAGAGGGGGTGGTGGGACCAGCGACGCCGATGCGAGCGCTTGTAGCGCCGCCGGGTGGCGGTCGCGCGGATGGCGGAGCGGCGCCTCTGGCGCAAGAAGCGAGTGAGCGAGGAGAACGGGAGGACGATCATGGGCTCTCGCCAGAGGCGTGTTGGGAGGTGTAGATGGCGCGGACGGTCTCGACGGTGTCGACCTCGGAGGCGGGCTTGTCCGGCCGGAGGCGCACGATGCGCGGGAAGCGGAGCGCGAAGCCGCTTTTGTGACGCTTGGACTCCTGGACGGCGTCGAACGTGACCTCGATCACGATCTCGGGCTCGACGACGCGCACGCGGCCGTGGGCGAACTGCTGCCGCGTGTGCGCCTTGAACCACTCGGTCAGCTCTTCCAATTCGGCGTCTTTGAGCCCGCTGTACGCCTTGCCGACGTTGACGAGTTCGGGGTCGCTTTCGGACCGGCGCACGGCAAACGTGAAGTCGCTCAGGTACTTCCGCCGCCCCCCGCTGCCGACCTCGACGCTGGTCACGACGACATCCAACGTGGCGAGGGCGCGCTTGATCTTGAGCCACTCGCGCCCGCGGCGCCCGGGGCGGTAGGTGGAGTCCAGCCGCTTCACCATGAGCCCCTCGTTGCCTCTGGCGCGGGCGTCCTCGAACGCGGCGTCGAGCGCGGCCACGTCGTCCATGACCGTCACGCGCGAGGCGTGGAGCGGCGCCGCCAGAGGCAGGGCGTCCAGGCGCCTCTGGCGCTCCGAAAGCGGCTCGTCGAGGTGGAGGTCGCCGTCGGCGTAGAGCACGTCGTAGGCGACAAAGGCGACGGGAAACTCGTCGAGGACGGCCTGGGGGGGCTTTTTGCGGCCGAGCCGTTTCTGGAGGCTCGCGAACGGCGCCACGCGCAGGGCGTCCTCGCCGGGCCAGACGGGAACGATCTCGCCGTCGAGCACCAGTCCGCGCGGGCTCGCTGCCGCCAACGCCGCCAGAGGCTCTACCAGGTCGGGGAACTGCCCGGTGTTCTCGTCCAACGTGCGCGAGAAGAGGGCGACGCGCGTCGGCCCGGCGGGGCCTTCGACGATCTGGCCGTGCAGCGTCTCGCCATCGGGGTCGCCAGAGGCCTCTGGCGTGCGCGCAGCCTCGGGCGCCAGAGGCGCGATGTGTGCCTGGGCGCGGATGCCGTCGTACTTGTCCTCCACGGCGAACGTCTCGGGCATGAGCCGCGCGACCTCGGGCGCCGGGTCTTCGCCGGGAGCGGACTCGGCGGGCGTGGCGAGCATAAACGTGATGGGGTGGAACAGCGCGAACGTGGCCTCGCCCAGCCGGTCCTGCCGCGCGAGGACGGCGGTTTCGCCCAGGTCGCCCGTCAGCATGTGCGCGCGGCGGACGGCGCCGGCCTCGCGCTCGAACGTCCGCGCAAGCGCGGCCTCCACGCCGCCCTGGAGCAGCCCGATCCGCGTCTCGCCCGCGAGCAGCTTGACGAGAAAGCGGGCCTCTGGCGGGGAGAGCGTGCCGAGCATCGCGCCGGTTTTCTCGGTCCGCGCTTTCGACCCGCGCGTGGCGGCGAGGTCGGCGAAAAAGGAGGCCGCATCCGCGAGGCTGAAGCCGCTGGCGCCAGAGGCTCCGGGCGCCGAGGCGTCCTGAGCGTACCCCCCGCGTTGCTCCCCTTCGGTCGCAACGCTGTCCCCCTTGACAAGGGGGACGGTCACATCTCGCTCGTCTGCACTCGCGGAGTCGCCAGAGGCTGAATCTGAACTGTCCCCCTCGGGGAGGGGGACAGATCCAACCGCCGTTTCAGGCGCGTTGGATCGGGGGGTAGGCCCGTCGCCAGAGCTCATCGCCCCGCCAGAGGCCAGCGCGTCGTGCGCGAGGTCGCCGGGGTCGCCTAGCTGGACGAGCCTCTGGCGGAGCGCGTCGGGCTCGGCGCCAGAGGCGGCGGCGATGGCGTTCAGGAGGGCGCTGTGGCCGACGCCCACGGTCCGCTGGTCCGCGAGGGGAAACACGCGGCCGGCGGCCCACCGCGCGGCGCGGCGGAGGTCGGCGTCGCCTAGCTCGCGCAAGAGGCCGCCGAGCAGGTCGGCTTTGGCGTTGCGGCCGCTCTCGTCCGCGATGGCGGCGAGCGTGTCGGCA